>CALFNJ010000511.1 GCA_937902865.1 uncultured Opitutaceae bacterium | reverse complement strand
GCCCGAGCCGATCAGAACCTTGTCCTGCACCGGGGAGGACGACAGCGCCTGGAGGTCGGTGTTGATGACCGCGAGCTGCAGGCGCTCCAGGTTCTCCATCTTCAGCCGGTCGATGGCGTTGGAGCCCGCGCCGCCCACGCCCACCAGCTTGATGGCGATGTTGCGGTCGGTGAGGATCTGGTGCTCGAGCGGAAGTTCGGAAGGATTCATCGGAAAGGGCGGTCGGCGGGAAAAGTTCGGTGCGGCAGTTTTTGCGAAATGAAGCAGACGTCGCGGAGGGCAGCGCTCAGGTCGTCGCGAACAGCTTCTGGAGGAAGCCGCGCTTGCGGCGGGCCGGAGCCATGCGTTCGGCCTGCGAGGCGAGGCCGTAGTAGAGAAGGCCGAGGGCGGTGCTGAAGCCCGGGTCCCGGAGGTTCTCGTTCACCCACGAAGGCGTCTCGCCGAGATGCGCCGGCACGCCGAAGACCTTCGCGGCGCATTCCGCGATGCCAGGGAGCTTCGCCGTTCCGCCCGTCAGCACGACGCCGGACGGACAGGCTTCGGGCGTGAACGCGCCGCCGAGTTTCTTCTTCACCACCTCGAGGATCTCCCAAGTGCGCGCCGCGGTTATCTGCTCGATCGTCTGCTGCGGGAACTGGCGGTCGCCGATCGTGAAATTGCCGTCGAGCCAGACCTTGTCCGTCTTGTTCCGCGCCTGCACCTCGGCCCGGCCGTGGCGAAGCTTGAGCTTCTCCGCCTGGCCTTCGGTGAGCCGCAGGCCGAGGGAGAGATCGTTCGTCAGGTGCGAACCGCCGACCGGCACCACACCGGTGATGTGCGGGCCGCCGTCGCGGTAGAGCACGTAGTCGGTCACGCCGGCACCGATATCGATCGCGAGCACGCCGTGCTGGCGCTCCTCGGGAGTCGTGACCATGTGCCCGGAGGCGAGGCCGGCGAGGATGAGCTCACGCACCTCGAGATTGAAACCGCGGATCACGTGAATGTTGTCCGCGAGACGGTTTTCCTGGCCGTGGACGGTCCAGTAGCCGACCTCGAGGCGCTGGCCGACGAGATGCTCGGGGTTGCCCGGCACGAGGCGGCCATCGACGCGGAACGGCCGGCGGATGTTGTGCACGACCATGCGCCCGTTCGGGAGCTCCTTCGCGGTGGCGAGGCGGCAGACGGTGTCGACGTCGAGCTCGCTGATCATGTTGTCGGCCGACTTCACGTTGACCGCGGCCTCGTTGTAGAAGCCCTCGAGATGTCCGCCGGTCTGCGCGAGATAAACGAGATCGATCTGCTCGCCGGCGTTCTGCTCGGCGGCTTCCATCGCGGCGTGCGCGCACTCGCTCGCGGCCTTGTAGTCGACCACCACGCCCTTGATCACGCCGCGCGACTGGCACTCCCCGTAGCCGATGCTGGCGAGCTCACGGCCGGTGAACTCGCAGACGAGGACGGTGACTTTGGAGGTGCCGATTTCGACGGCGCCGATGAATTTGGTGCTAGAGGTCACGATGAGTCTGGCGATGAGCGGAAACGTTGGAATCGGGCAGGATGAAACGGTAGCCGGAGGAATTCCGGGCGGGACTGACAGCGGGCTTGTCGATGACCGCGGCGGTGTCGTAGTCGACCACCACCTGCGGCCCGAGGCCCACGTTCACGGACTTGAGCGGGACCTTCTGGGCATCGCGCACGTAATCGAGACGCGCGATCTGCGTGAGGAAGTCGAGCCGCGTGCTGAAAACGATTTTCTGGATGTCGCTCGAGCGGACCTCGATCTCGCCATCGGAATCCAGGCGGGCGAGGTTCACGACCTTCCAGGTGCGATAGAGGCCGGTCGCCTCGTTGTGCGCCTTCGCGAGCAGCTCGGCCACCGTGACCATGCCCTCGATCGGCGCGAAGCCGGTCTCGGTTCGCTCGAGCTTGATGCCGTCGAGCCAGGGCAGCGAAGCGGTCACTCCCGCCTCGGTGTAGCCGACTCCGGCGAAGATCACGCCGTCGCGCGCGACGAGGAGGTCGCGGCCGTCCTCAGCCCGCAGCCGGGCCACGGGCGAACGCTCGGTGATGACCACGCCGAGGGTCGAAGGAAATTGCTTGGTCAGCCGCACGCTGCGGACCTGTCCATGCGCCAGCATCCGCTGCTGCAGCCGCGCGAGATCGAGCTCCATCAGCGTGACGTTCTTCGGCAGGTCGAGCGTGTGCTCGACCCAGTCCTGGCTGAGGCGTCCATCCGTGCGCACCTCGATCCGATTGACGAACGCCGTGCCGACCGCGCGCGCGATCCGCTTCGGCTCGGCCTGCCAGATGCCGGCGATCTCGACCACGCCCCAGACCGCGGCGGCGGCGCCGAGCGCGAGCCCGGCCGTCTTCAGCGTGGACAGCGCAAAACGCTTCCGGCCCTCGCGCGACATCGTGCGGGGGCGGACCGGCTGGGGAATTTCCCGCCAGGAGCGCGCGTTGGGAGCTTGATCCTCGGATTCTTTCGTGGGCGAAGCACAGCCGCAGCCGTATGAAAACGCTGCAGCGCAGGCCTGACCATCTCCCGAACCAACGCCGTGAAATCCAACCCCGCGCAGCGCGCACTCATCGGCAGCAAGCTGGTTTCTTTCATGCCGGGCAACGGATTGATTTCGAGAAAAAACGCTTCGTTCTGCGCGCTGAGCATGAAGTCGACGCGGCCATAGTCGCGGCAGTCGCACGCGGCGAACGCCGTCTCGGCCGCGGCCTGCACCGTTCGCGTGAGTGCATCGCCGAGCGGCGCCGGCGCGAGGTACTCGGTCAGGCCCTTCGTGTACTTGCTCGTGAAATCGTAGACGCCCGACTTCGGACGGATCTCCACCACGCCCATCGCCTTTCCGTGCAGGATGCCGACCGACAGCTCGCGGCCGAGCACGCGCCGCTCGATCAGCCATTGCCCGGCCGGCAGGTCGCGCAGCGCCGCGTCGAGCGCGGCGGTCGTGTCGAGCAGGTACAAACCGACACTGCTGCCCTGATCGTTCGGCTTGAGCACCCAGGGCCCTGCGATCTGCGCAGCGATCGCCGCCGCCGCGGGCTTCGCCGTGGCCGAAAAGGACAGGCCTGGCGCCACGCGCACGCCGGCGGCCGCAACCGCGGCTTTGGTCCGCGCCTTGTCGATCGTCAGCGCGCTGGCCGCGACGCCGCAGCCGGCGTAGGCGATGCCCGCCTGTTCGAGCGCCGCCTGCATGCCGCCGTTTTCACCGAAGCCGCCATGCAGCGCCGAAAAGACCACGTGGCGCGTCCGATCGAGCGCGGCCGGAGCCGCATCGCTCGTCACGTCGAACTGGCACGTCGGAAACGAACGCGCGAGGGCGAGCGCGCAGGCGCGGCCCGAGCCCAGCGAAACTTCGCGCTCGGAAGAGGTTCCACCCAGCAGCACGGCGATGACGGGAGCCTGGCTCATAGCACGTCCTTCCAGTCACGCCCGTAGAGGAGCACCTCGGGTTCGAGGTCGACGCCTTTCGCCTGCCACACCCGGGCGCGGATCCGCCGCACCAGCTCGAGCACGTCGGCGCCGGTGGCCTGGCCGCGATTGACGATGAAATTGGCATGCACCGGCGAAACCTCCGCGTCCCCCACCCGTTCGCCCTTCAGGCCGCTCTCGTCGATCAGGCGGCCGGCGGAATTGCCCGGCGGGTTTTTGAAGATGCAACCGGCGCTCGGTTCGCGCGGCTGCGACTCGTGCCGCTTGCGGCGATAGGTGTCGATCTGCCGCGAAATCGTCGCCGCATCGCCGGCGGCCGCCGGACGCAGCAGCGCGCCGAGCGCGACCGCGTGATGCAGCTCGGCGCAATGGCGATAGTCGACGTGCATCTCCGCTTTCCGCAGCGTCTTCACTTCGCCGTCGTCGGTCATCAGCCGAACCTCGTCGACCACGTCGAACATCCAGCCGCCCATCGCGCCGGCGTTCATGCGCAGCGCGCCGCCGACCGAGCCGGGAATGCCCTCGAGAAACTCGAAGCCGGTCAGGCCCGCCTTGCCGGCGAGGCCGCAGAGATTCTTCAGCCGGAGACCCGCACCGACCCAGACGCGGCCGTCGGACTGCGGCGCGAATTCCGACCACGCCGGATGCGCCAGCGTCATGACCAGGCCGTCCACGCCTTCATCCGGCACGACCAGGTTGGAGCCGCGGCCGAGCCAGAAAACTTCGACACCGCGCGCGCGCGCCTCGCGCCACAGCACGCGCAGATCCTCGACGTTCGCCGGCTCCGCGAACAGGCGCGCCGCTCCGCCGACACGCAGCGTGGTCTTCGGCGCCAGCGGCTCCTCGCGCTTCAGTTTCGCCGCGGAGGAAAGCCGCGAAAGCACCGCATCCGAAAACTCGTCCCAGCGCTTTTCCCGCGCCGCCGCTTCCTCCAACTGCACGAGCCAGGCCCGCGCCTTCCGGTCGATGTCACCCGCGCCGACAAACGCCACCCAGTCGCCCGGACGGACGGCGCGCGTCAGGGCGCGGAAGAACTCGACATCGTCTCCCGGCAGGTAACTCACCGGCAGCGCGGCGGCGCCCCGCTTCATCTCGGCGTAGATGTCGGCCGTCGTTCCGCCCGCGATCGGCGCCTCCCCGGCGGAATAGACATCGAGCAGATGCACGCGGTCACCGAGCGCGAGCGCGGCGGCGAACTCGGCCTTGAACTGCGCGGTGCGGCTGAAGCGATGTGGCTGAAAGACCACGACCAGGCGGCCTTCGCCCGTCACGCGCTGGCGCAGGCTGCCGAGCAGCGCACGGATCTCGGCCGGATGGTGCGCGTAATCCTCGATCACGGTCAGCCCATGCGCGGTCGAGAGCACATCCTGCCGGCGGCGCACGCCGCTGAAACTGCCCAGCACCCGCGGCGTGAGCGCGACGCCCATCAGCTGCGCGGCGGCCAGCGCGCCGGTGGCGTTGGCCGCATTGAACTCGCCTCGCGCCCGCACCACGGCTTCGCCCAGCGTGAACCGCCCGCCGAGCTTGAGAGTCATGCCGTCCGCGTTCTCACCACGGATTTCGCCGGAAAAATCGCCGCTGCGTCCGAAGGAGACGGCCGCCGCGCCGTCCCGCCGCGCGAGACGCTGCGAGCGCGCGCAGGTGTCGTTCACCAACACCGTTCCCCTCGTGCGGGCGAACAGCGCCGCAAACGTCGCCTCGAGATCGGAGGGTTGGCGGTAATAGTCCGGGTGGTCCCAATCCAGGTTCACCGCGAGCGTGATCTCCGGCGCGAAGCGGTCGATTGTGCCGTCGCTCTCGTCGATCTCCGCCACGACCCAGTCGCTCGACCCGACCCGCGCCGGCGTCACGTCGTCCGCAAAAAGTCCGCCGAGCACGTAACCCGCGGGAAAATTCGCGGCGCGCAGCGCGGTGATGAGCAGCGCGGTCGTGGTCGTCTTGCCGTGCGAGCCGCAGATCGCGACGAGCTTCTTGCCGCGGGTAATCTCCGCGAGCATCTCGCCGCGCCGCACCAGCGGCAGCCGCCGCGCAACCGCCGCGACGTGGGCCGGGTGGGTCTTGGCGATGGCGGACGAACAGACCACGAGATCGCATTCCGCTGGGATGGGTCCAACCGCGACCCGCTCACGCTCGAGCAGGGCGCGCATCGTGCCGGTCAGCGCATCATCCTCGCCCGAAACGGTGAAACCGGACTGCGCCAGGTAGATCGCGAGCGGCGCGACGCCCATGCCACCGACGCCGACGCAGTGGATGCGGCGCACGTCGCGGTCGAACAGGCGGGTTGGCGGCGAAGGTCTCATGCCGGGGCTTGGGCCGCGCTGGCGAAACCCGCGGCGGCCGGCGTGGTGATTTCCTCGAGATCGCCGAGCAGCAGATCGAGCGAGTTCGCGCGATCCATGCGCTGCAGGTTCGAGCGGAACTGGCGGAGCAGCCAGTCGTTGAAAATCGTGTCGATCACCTCCGCGTGCAGACTGCCGAGCGCGGTCTGCGCGACGACGAGCCCCCCGCCCTGCCGCTCGAAGAAAGCCGCATTGGCGCGCTGGTGATCGTCCGCCGCCTGCGGAAACGGCACGAGGATCGCCGGCGTCACGCAGCGGATCAGCTCCGCGAGCGTGCCGGCGCCGGCGCGCGAGATGACGAGATCCGACGCCGACAGCAGGTCGGCCATGCGATCGCAGAACGGCGCGAACACCGCGCGAATGGGGGCGCCGTTGCGCGCCTGCAGCTGATGCGTCTCGGGCTCACCCTTGCCGAGTCCGGTGATGCAATAAACCTGAATGCCCTCCGCGGCCAGCGCCGGCAGCTCCTCGCGCGCCCAGTCGTTGAGCGCCGAGGCGCCCTGGCTGCCGCCGAGGATGGCGAGCACCTTCTGGTTCGGCTCGAGTCCGAGCGAGGCGCGCGACGCCGACTGCGAGAGCCGCATCATTTCGCGGCGCAGCGGCATGCCGACATGCCGCATGGCGGCGGCGCGCACGCCGGAAATCCGGATGCCCGGCGGCAGGTACACCCGCTGGGCGAAGCGGCCGAGCGTGCGGATGGCGAGGCCCGGGACGCGGTTCGACTCGTGCAGCGCGACCGGCACGCCCTGCAGGCGCCCGGCGAGCACGATCGGCGCCGAGGTGAATCCGCCGAAGCCGACGATCCCATCGGGCTTCATCTGGCGGATCAAGCGCCGGCAGAAACGGAAACCCTGCAATTGCGAGACCAGGCAGCGAATCAGCTTCAGCGGCTGCCAGGAAAAACCCGTGCCCGCGATGCGCACGAAACGCAGGTCCGGATATTTCTCGCTCAGGCGCGCGTCGACCTTCTTCCAGCTGATGAGCAGCGTCACCTCGTGCCCGCGCGCCCGCAGCCCCTCCGCGAGCGCGATGCCCGGGGAAAGATGGCCACCGGTGCCGCCGCAGGAGATGAGGAATTTCTTCACGCCGTGACCTCCCGGAGCACACGGGTCCGCTCGGCGGGGACCGACGCCCGACCCCAGGTCCGCTGCGAATTGATGATGACGCCGAGCAGCACCCCCATCAGCAGGAGGTTCGAGAGCCCCGCGCTGATGAACGGCAGCGACATGCCCTTGGTGGGAAACATGCCCGTGACGACGCCGAGATTGATGATCGCCTGCAGGCTGATGAGCAGGATGCAGCCGGCGACGAGGAGGAACTGGAAGAGGTTCGGCGCCCGCCGCAGGTGGAGCAGGCCCGCGATGAAGATCGCCGCGAAGAGCGCGACGACTCCGAGCGTGAACCAGAGGCCGAACTCCTCGCCGATCACCGCGAAGATGAAATCCGTCTGCGCCTCCGGCAGGAAATTCAGCTGCTGGCGCCCGCGGCCGAGGCCGACGCCGTCGACACCACCGGAGGCGAAGGCGAGCATGCCCTGCCAGAGTTGATACGTGAGACCGCTGCGGTTGCCCTCGACGTCGAGGAAGGCCATGAAGCGATGCGCGCGGTTCGGCAGCAGCGCCACGAGCCCGGCCAGTCCGCCGATGCCGAGCAGCGCCGTCGGCAGCAGGTAGCGCCAGCGCGCCCCCGCGAGGAAGAGCAGCACGAGGCCAACCGCGCCCAGCAAGGCGGTGGTGCCGAAGTCGGGTTCCTTGATGACCAGCCCGCAGAACGCGCCGATGATGCCGAGCGGCAGCAGGTAGCCGCGCTTGAATTCACCGAGACGCGACTGGTTGATCGCGAGATAGTGGGCCAGCACGAACACGAGGGCGAACTTGGCGAGTTCCGCCGGCTGGAAGCGGGCCGCGCCGACGCCGAGCCAGCGCCGGCTGCCATTGACGACCACGCCGATGTGCGGCGTCGCGGTCAGCGCGAGCAGCAGCAGCGCGGCGCCACCGATCCACACCGCGTAACGCCGCACGAACTCGAGGTCGATGCGGCTCGTCACGAAGCACAGCACCGCGGCGAACACCACGCCGATGACCTGCTTGTGCAGATAAAAATACGGGCCCTGCTTGAACGAGGCGCTGGCGCTGAAGAGGACGGTGAGCCCGAGGATAGTGAGGCCGACAGCGCTGACGACGATGACGGCCGCGGGGCTGGGAGTGAAACGCGTGCGAAGCGGATCGGCGGGCAGGTCGCGGGCCATGATGGGCGGCGGAACGTCGGGTTTACTTGGAGCCCTCGATCTTGATCACGGGAATGTCCATCGGCGCCGGCGGCGCGGACGGCTGAGTCGCATCCTGGTCAGAGGTGAGCACCTTCGGGGCACTCGCGTCCTCCGGCGCAGCGGCGGCGGCCGTCTTGGCCGACTTCGGCGCCTTCCAGCCGGGGATGACCAGCGACATGCCGGGGCGGATCTTGGCGGGATCGGTGATGTTGTTCTCCTTCGCGATGTCGCTCGCCTTCACTTCGTATTTCTTGGCGATGGTGCTCAGCGTCTCGCGGGCCTGCACGATGTGCGTGAAGGAATCGCCGGAGGGTTTCGCCGCCGTCGCGAGGTCCGCGGGCGCGGACTCGGCCACGGTGGCGCCGGCCGGCAGCTTCAAGGTCTGCCCGATGCGCACGGTGTCCGTCTTCATGTTGTTGAGCTGCTTCAGCACCGCGGTCGTGGTGCCGGCGCGCCTGGCGATCGTGGCGAGCTTGTCGCCGGACTGGACCTTGTACGTGGGCGCACCGTCGGTGGTCGCGGTGGCGGTGCCGGAAGCAGCGGCCACGCTCTTGGCGGGAATCATCAGCTTCTGGCCGGGATGCAGCTTCGCGTCGGCGGAGAGATTGTTGGCCTTGGAGAGCTCGGCGACGGTGAGGTGATTCTTCTTCGCGATGGTCCAGAGGCTGTCACCGGAGGCCACGGCGTAGGTCGTGGCGGGAATGACGTCAGCCGCGGGCTGAGCCTGCACGGCGGTCGCGGCGGCGGTGCCGGGGCGGGTCGGGCTGTAGCGGGCGGGCGCCGAGATCGCCGGAGCGTTGGGATCGAAACCGAAGGGGGCGCTGGAGGCGGCTGGAGAGGCCGCGAGCACCGGCGCGTCGCCGGCGGGCGGATTGTAAGCGATGGTCGGCGGCCGGCTCGGCTCGGCCGTCGGGGCCGTGGCGGTCGGGGAAGGCTTGCCGGCGGAACTGCAGCCCGGGTTCGCAAAAATGAGCACAAAGGCGAACGCGTGAATGGCCACGACAACGCCGAAAATTTTGAGGATTTTCATAGGAGAATTAATGATTTGGGGACCCTGGGAATGCTATCTCAAAGTGGGCGTTATTGCCAAGTTACTCACAAGGGATTCGAACTGGTTTCCGCGGTCCTCGTAGTTGCGGAAAAGGTCGAAGCTCGCGAAGCCGGGACTGAGCAGAACGTTGTCGCCCGGCCGGGCGGTTTCGGCGGCGCGCCGCACGGCCTCGGCAAGGGTCGCGCAGACCGTGTGGGGCACCTGACGGGTGACGCAGAACCGCGCCAGGGCACCGCTGGTCTCCCCCAGCAGGAAGACATGCCGCACGCGCGGTGCGATGCGCTGCACGAAGGCCTCGATGTCTCCGCCCTTGGCCTTGCCGCCGGCAATGAGCAGCACCGGAGCCGGAAACGCGGCGAGCGCGGCCTCGACGGCATGGAAGTTCGTCGCCTTCGAGTCGTTCCACCAAGTGACACCCTCGATTTCGGCCACGCGGGCCAGCCGATGACGCCCGGCCTGGAAGGTGTGGGCGGCGGCAAAGAGGTCGTCGACCGTGAAGCCGGCGTGGGACCACCAGGCGGCGGCGAGGAGGAAATTCTCGTATTGCGGATAGCCCGCGAACACCGTACCCGCGAGACGCGGATCGGGCGTTTTTCCCTCTGAAAACACGGTCGCGGCGGCCGGCAGGGCGCGCCCGGATTTCTGCGCGTAGCGGCTCACCGAGGTGCCGGCAAAAAACGCGCCGGAGGTCGTGCAGCCGGTCAGGACCCACTTCGCCGCGAAATAGGCGTCGAGGCCGGGATGACGCTCGAGATGGTCCTCCGCGAAATTGGTCCAAAGCGTCGCGTCGGCATGAAAATGCCGGAGCGTCTCGGCCTGGAACGAGCTCACCTCGCAGACCGCGACCTTGTCCGCCGCGCCGACGGAGCCGGATTCCGTGTCCGCGACGAGCTGCGAGAAGGAGAAGCCGATGTTGCCCGTGGCCATGGCATCGAGGCCGATCGAGCGCAGCGCATGGGTGAGAAATTCCGTCAGCGTCGTCTTCCCGTTTGTGCCCGTGATCGCGATCACCGAGCCGCGCCAGAACAGGGCGGCGAAATCGAGCTCGCCGAGGCATTTGCAGCCGGCATTCCGGGCCGTGACGAGCCAGGGATGGTCGGGGCGGAAGCCCGGGGAGAAGACCACGAGGCGGTGGACCCGGGCCTCGGCGGGGCCGAAGTTATTAACAGTCCCTTTACCCTCCCCTTTTTCGTCAAAAAGCACCCCGGCGGCCCCCAGCTTCCCCAGCAGGGCGAGCACGCCCCGGCCGCTGGCGCCGCCGCCGAAGACGGCGACCGGTGCGGTCAGCCAGGGGCGGGTGATTTCGGGGGACGCGAGAGGCATGTTCAGCGGATCTTGAGCGTGCCGAGACCGGCGAGCGCGCACATGAGCGAGAGGATCCAGAACCGGAGCACGACCTTCGTTTCCGGCCAGCCGCGCTTCTGAAAATGATGATGGATCGGGGCCATCAGGAAGAAGCGCCGCCCTTCGCCGTAGCGGCGGCGGGTGAACTTGAACCACAGGACCTGGACGATGACGGAGACCGCCTCCCAGACAAAGACTCCCCCGACGATGATGAGCGTGAACGGCTGCTGGACCATGAACGCGATCACGCCGATGAGTCCGCCGAGCGCGAGCGAGCCGGTGTCGCCCATGAAGACCTCCGCGGGATGCGAGTTGTACCAGAGGAACGCCATGCCCGCTCCAACCAGCGCGCCGCAGACGACCGTGAGCTCGCTGGTGCCGGGCACGTGGCCGATGAGCAGGTAGCTCACGAGATTCACGTTATCGGCGATGTACGCCATGATCCCGTAAACCAGCGCGACGGTGATCGTGCAGCCGATGGCGAGGCCATCGAGCCCGTCGGTGAGGTTGATGGCGTTCGAGAAGCCCACGACCCAGAAGAACATCATCACGAAAAGCGCGAGCAGGCCGATGCCGCCGGCGAACACGAAGATCGGATACTTCACGAACGGCACCCAGAGCTCGCGGATCTTCTCGGAGCTGAGCGGATGCCAGAGGAGCACGGCGAGCGCGATGATCGTGGTGAGCGTCTGCCAGAACATCTTCTCGCGGGAGGAAATGCCGGCGCGGTTCTTCTTCACCACCTTCATGTAGTCGTCGCGGAAGCCCACCGCGGTCAGCGCCGTGTCG
>CALFNJ010000510.1 GCA_937902865.1 uncultured Opitutaceae bacterium | reverse complement strand
GTGGTGATCCGCGTGGTGTCGCTGGAGTTTGGCGTCGCCGGGAACTGATAGACGGTAGGCTAGTGGTTGTTCGCCTCCTCCGTCGTGCGGCGGCGGTTCAGGTCGATGACGAGCTCGTGATCCTCGGCGAAGGTGTGCTGGTAGTTGCCCTTGAACTCGAGGTCCTGTTCGTACTCCGGATCGGTGCGCAGCCGATCGTAGGAACTGGTCAGCGTGTTGCTCGCATCGAACGCGCGGTTGGTCTGGTCGGCCGTGCGGAAGAAGCTGCGGTGATCGTAGCTGACCGAGACGCCGAGCTTGTCCTTGTCCGTCGGAGCGTAATCCACGCCCGCCTGCGCGATGTGCGACAGCGGTCGCGAGTGCTCCATCGTGCGCTGGGTCGTGCCGAGAAAGGTGTTCGTCGCCGGATCGAGATGGCTGCGTGTCTCGTCGCTGCCGCGGAAGCGATCGTCCTGCCGCACGTTGTAGCTGCCGAAGAGGTTGAACTTGCCCGGATTGTAGTTCGCGAGGACGCCGGCGTTGTAGCGGCGGTCGTTGCCCACGCTCGCGCGGATCGAGCCGGAATAGCCCGGCGCGCGCTTTTTCTTCAACGTGATATTGATGATGCCGGCAGTGCCGTCGGGTTTGTATTTCGCCGACGGGTTGGTGATCACCTCGATCTTCTCGATCGAATCGGCCGGCAGCTGCTCCAGCACCGCCGCGCGGTTCGGGCCCATCAGGGTGGAGGTTTTGCCATCGATCAGGATCAGCACGTTGCTGTCGCCGCGCAGGCTGACGTTGCCCTCGATGTCCACGTCGACCGACGGGACATTCTGCAGGAGGTTGCTCGCCGAGCCCGTGACGCTCTGCACGTCGCGGCCGATGTCATAGACCTTGCGGTCGATCGAATTGTAGAACGTCGACCGGCTGCTGCTCACTTCCACGCTCTGCATCTTCACGACGGGCTCGGCCAGGATGAGCCGGCCCATCGCCTGCGCGGCATGATCGGCCTTCAGCTCGAACGGAGCGCTCTGCTGGCGATCGGCGCCGACCGCGGCATAACCGATCTGGAATTTCCCAAACGGCACCTGGTCGAAGGCGAACGCGCCCTTCGCGTCGGTCACCGCGCTCTGCACGGTTTCGCCACCGGGCGTCCGCTCCAGCGTGACGGCGATATACTGCACGGGTTGCGCGCCTGCGGGATCGAGCACCGTGCCGGTGACGGATCCGGATCCCTCCCCGCCCGTTTGGGCGAGGAGGGGTTCCAACCCCAGGCTCAGCCCGAGGCTGAACCAGAAAACGAGCCGTTTGAATGAAGCGCCGCCGAAGGAGGAGAAAATGGAACGCATGTCGGTCAGTCCTTTTCGACTTCCTTGCCGAGCACCGCGCCGTCGCCGGCATCGATCTCGACTTCGGTGATCCGGCGGTCCGCTCCGACGATCTCGAAGGAGTACATGAGGCAGTGATCCTCAACCTCCAGCTCCGCCTTCACCACGGATCCGGGCTCGGCCGCGACCGCATTCGCGAGCGCCTGGCCGAAGGAGATCTTGGCGAGCGCCGGCAGATCGAACGTCTTCGTGTGCCGCGCCGGATGGATCGTGCCTTTCGGCGCGACCGCTTCCTTCGCCGCGATCGTCAGGCCGGCGCAAGCCGCGACGCTCAGGAGGAAAAAGAGTTTTTTCATGCGGCGATATTAGCACGCAAAGATAACGGGACCCGCTGTCCGCTGATTACGAAACCGTAATTGTACCGGCGTTGACGCGAGCGAACGACCGCCGGGTAAAGTAACCCAATCGGTTACTCGATCTCCGATCGATCTGCGCCGCGCGAGAAGACGGATTTTCCCGATCTCAGCCGCGAACGTCTCTTCTCTCTCACTTCACTCCTCTCACTGCTCCCCCTCCTCCCATGAAAAACACCCTCCTGCGCACGCTTCTCCCGCTCGCTCTCTTCTCCGGTTTGTCCGGTGCCGGCGCCACGGCCGCCGAAACCTCCTACCATCTCCTCAAGGAAATCCCGGTGGGCGGCGACGGCGGCTGGGACTACCTCACGATGGATTCCGCCGCGCACCGGCTCTATCTCAGCCACGGCAACGTCGTCATGGTCGTCGACACGCAGAAGGACGCCGTCGTCGGCCAGATCGACGACACGCCCGGCGTGCACGGTCTCGCCATCGCACCGAAGCTCAACCGCGGCTTCTCGAGCAACGGCCGCGAGAACAAGGTGAACATTGTCGATCTCGCCACGCTCAAGACCGTGTCGAAGGTCGACGTCGGCCAGAACCCCGACTGGATCTTCTTCGAGGCCGGCCAGAACGAGGTCTACACGTTCAACGGCCGCAGCCATAATTCCTCCGTGCTCGCGGCCGACTCCGGCAAGGTGCTCGCCACGATCGAGCTCGGCGGCAAGCCCGAGACCGCGATGGCCGACGCGTCGCTCGGCCGCGTCTTCGACAATATCGAGGACAAGAACGAGGTCGTCGCCATCGACACCAAGACGCACACCGTCGTGAACCGCTGGTCGATCGCCCCCAACGCCGCCGCTTCCGGCATGGCGATCGATCTCGCGCACAAGCGCCTCATCCTCGGCTGCGGCGACAGCAACACGATGGCGCTGCTGGATTACACCAGCGGCAAGGTCACCGCCTCCGTGCCGATCGGCGCCGGCGTCGACGCCTGCTCCTTCGATTCCGCTACGCAGCTCGCCTTCAGCTCCTGCGGCGGCAGCGGCACCGTCACGATCGCGCACGAGGATTCCCCCAGCAAGCTCACCGTCGTGCAGACTCTGACGACCGAGCGAGGCGCGCGCACCATGACGCTCGATCCGGCCACGCACCGCATCTACCTCGCCTCCGCCAAGTACCTCGCCGCCACCGCCTCCGCCGCCGGCGGCGCCAAGGGCCGGCCCCAGATGGTGCCCGGCAGCTTCAAGGTGCTCGTGTACGGCACGGACAAATAAATCCGCGGACATGTAAGCAACGATCCGACTTCCCACTTTCCTGATTCCCACATTCCCGATCCCTCTGGAATTCGGAAGCCAGGAAGCCGGGAAGCGGAGGAGCATCTGTTTAAGATGAAATTCAGGAACGTTGTCATTCGGAGCAACGGCAGGGCAGTCCGTGCTCATCTCATGGCTTCCTGGCTTCCGAATTCGATCACCGCGTCTCGCGTGCTGTTGCTTGGCGTCACCGTCAGCCTGCTGGGCGGCTGCGTCGTTCAGCACATCCCGCCCGCGCCGCTCGATCCGGTCGCGACGGCTGCATCGCTCGAGGGTCGTACGCTGTCCGACGAGGGGCTGCGCCATTTCCTGGCCGACAACCTCCATCAGGACCCGACGCCGTGGCCGAAAACGTCCTGGGATTTCGAGACGCTGTCGTGGGTCGCCTTCTATTATCATCCGTCGCTCGAGGTCGCCCGCGCCCAGTGGGAAAGCGCGCACGCCGCGATCCGGACCGCGGGCGAGCCGCCGAACCCGTCGCTGTCGCTCGCGCCCGGCTACAACACCAATCCCGACGCCGGTGTTTCGCCGTGGTTTCCGGCGGTGAACATGGATTTCCTCATTTCTACCGCGCACAAGGGCGACAAGCACGTCGCCACCGCGGAAGCCGCGGCGGAGTCCGCACGCCAGAACGTGGTCGCCGCCGCCTGGAAAGTCCGCGGCGATCTGCGCCAGGCCTTGAACGACTGGGATATCGCCCAACGGAAGAGCGCGTTGCTCGATGCGCAGGAGGAAACCCAGTGGCGCGTGCTGGAGCTCATGGATCAGCGCTTGAAGAGCGGAACGATTTCGCAGGCGGATGTCGCTGTCACCCGCATCGCCGTGGCTCGCGCCGAAAGCCAGGCCGCCGAGGCGCGCCAGCAGTTGCCCACCGCGCGGCAACACGTCGCCCAGGCGCTGGGGCTGCCCGTCGGGGCGCTGCCGGAAAAAGGATTCACCGCCGCACCGCCGACCCCCGCCCTCAATCCGTCCCAGCTCACCGCCGCTCGCCGTCTCGCGCTGCAAAGCCGTTCCGACGTGCAGGCGGCGCTCGCCCGCTATGCCTCGAGCGAGGCGGCGCTGACGGAGGAACTCGCCAAGCAGTATCCGGACATCCATCTCGGCCCCGGTTATCAATGGGACCAGGGCGCCGACAAGTGGT
>CALFNJ010000509.1 GCA_937902865.1 uncultured Opitutaceae bacterium | reverse complement strand
CAGGCCATCGGCAAGAAGGTTCAGCCGTACAACCCCCCCCCGAAGAGCCCGGAGGAAGCGGAAAAGATGCAGAATGAGCAGGTCGACAAGGTTTCGTCCCGCATGGCCGAGAAGATCCAGCCGATCCTGTCGGAAATGTCCAAGGACCAGAACCTCACCCGCGAGTCCATCGCCGGCTACAGCCAGCGCATCTCCGACCAGGTTGGCCGCGTCCTGACCGCCGAGCTCGCGAAGAATCAGCAGCTGAACAACAGCCTGATGACCACGCAGTCGATCGCGCAGGATTCGCTCAAGCTGTCCCACGAGATCACCGCCCTCTACCTCGCCTCGTTCAAGGACCAGGGCCTGATCACCCGCCTGCTCACCCTGCCGGCCAACGTCGTCCGCGACGCGACCAGCATGAGCATCGTCAGCAGCACCGAGCGCAAGAAAATCGAGCAGGATCTCGTCACGCGCATGAACGACATCGACCAGCGCCTCGCCCAGTCGCAGTCCGAGCTGCCGAAGAAGTAAATTCCCGGTCTCTCGGGTCTCTTTCACCCAAGCCACGCTCTCTCTGGAGCGTGGCTTTTTGTTTCCCCTTCCCCAGACTTCGAGCCCGCCCCCGATGAACTCCCTCCGTCATTTTGCCTGTTTCGGCCTGGCCATCGCCCTGTCCCTCGGCCTCGGCGCCTGCGCCAAGCGCGCCCCCCGTGTCGCCCTCGGTTATCGCGACCAGATCATCCACATCGGCAATCTCGGCGAGCCCAACGACCTCGACCCCGCTTACCCTGACAGCCAGCAGACCGGTAACATCATCATGGGTCTGTTCGAAGGCTTGGCGCAGTACGACGCGAAGACTTGCGAGCCCGTCCCGGCGGTCGCGGAACGCTGGGAGGCTTCCTCTGATGGCCTGACTTGGACATTTCACCTTCGCTCCAACGCCAAATGGTCCAACGGCGACCCGGTCACCGCCGGAGACTTCGTCTATGCCTACCAGCGCGTGCTCTCACCCGGCCTTGGCGCCGAATACGCCAGCATGCTTTTCGTCCTGAAGAACGGTGAGGAGTACAACACGGGCAAGATCACCGACGCCTCGCTCGTCGGCGCCAAGGCTTCCGACGCCCATACCCTCGTCCTCAGCCTCGCCCACCCCGTGCCGTATCTGCCCACGATGGTCTGCCATCACAGCTGGTATCCCGTCCATCAGGCGACCATCGAAAAATTCGGCCGCAAGGATCAGCGCGGGACCGCCTGGACCCGCCCCGGCAATCTCGTCGGCAACGGCTATTTCGTCCTCTCCGAATGGAAGCCGCACCAGTACATCCGGCTGACGAAGAATCCCAATTATTGGGACCGCGACCACGTCCGCCTGACGGAAGCGTTTTTCTATCCGATCGAGGACATGAACGCCGAGGAAGCCGCTTTCCGCACCGGCCAGCTCCACGTCACCGCCTCCCTGCCCACCAGCAAGGTCACCGTCTACGAAAAGGAGCACCCGGAACTCATCCAACCCGATCCGTTCCTCGCGACCTATGTCTATCGTTTCAATGTCACCAAGCCGCCCCTGAACGACGTGCGCGTCCGCCGCGCGCTGGCCATGTCGATCGATCGCGACCGCATCATCCGCGCCATCCTGCGCGGGCACCAGCTGCCCGCGGATCACTTCACGCCGCCCAATACCGCCGGCTTCACGGCCAAGGCCAGCGTGCCGACCGACATCCCCGCGGCGCAGAAGCTTCTCGCCGAGGCCGGTTATCCCGGCGGCAAGGGATTCCCTCACCTCGAAATTTTCTTCAACACCAACGAAGCCCACCAGCAGATCGCCGAGGCGATTCAACAGATGTGGCGCACGAACCTCGGCATCGAGGTTTCGCTCCTGAACCAGGAGGCCAAGGTCTGGGCCGATACGATGCGCCAGATGAATTACCAGGTCGGCCGCTTCGCCTGGATCGGCGACTACCTCGATCCGAGCACGTTCCTCGACATCATGGCCAGTGACAGCGGCAACAACCAGACGGGTTGGAAAAACGCCGAGTATGACCGCCTGATCGCCGCCGCAAAGAACGCGCCCGACCAGGCTACGCGCTACCAGTATTTCCAGCGCTGCGAGGAGATCCTCGCCGAGGAATGCCCGATGGCGCCGATCTATTTCTACACCCGCGTCAACCTCCGCCTCCCCAGCGTCAAAGGCTGGTACGGCAACCTGCTGGACACGCACCCGCTGAAGGGCGTTTACCTCGAGCCGTGATGTCGCGGGACATTGCGTTAATGTAGGGGCGTTCCTTGCGGGCGCCCGGGCTCGGTGGTCGCGGGACTGGATCAGTAAGCGACGCGAACGGGCGTCCATAAAGAACGCCCCTACGTCCGGACCTCAGGCCAGTGGCCGCCCAGTAGACTGAGCCGAAGCGGACGGTCGGGCCGCCCGTCCCTACCCTCAGCCGCCGGCTTCCGAAATCGAAAATCGAGAAGTCAAAATCGAAAATTCGATCATTT
>CALFNJ010000508.1 GCA_937902865.1 uncultured Opitutaceae bacterium | reverse complement strand
GCGACGCAGGCGTTCGTCCGCCACCTCGTCGAGACCAAGCGCTCCGGCAAGGTCATCAACATGAGCTCGGTCCACGAGGAGCTGCCCTTCCCTCATTTCACTTCCTACTGCATGAGCAAGGGGGCGATGAAGATGCTGACGCGAAACCTCGCGATCGAACTCGGACCGCTCGGCATTACCGTCAATGCGATCGCGCCCGGCGCGATCGAGACGCCGATCAACACGGCCCTGCTGCACAATCCCGCCAAGCTGCACGACCTGCTCGGCCAGATCCCGCTCGGCCGCCTCGGCAAGCCCAACGATGTCGCCGGCATCGCCGCCTTCCTCGCCTCGTCCGACGCCGACTACATGACCGGCACCACCGTCTTCGTCGACGGCGGCCTGCTCTGGAATTACCACGAGCAATAAAGATAGAGCGGGTCTCCGACCCGCTCGCTCCGATTCTTTCGGAGGATTTCACACAGAGGACACGAAGGACGCAGAGAAATACATGGATCGGTCTCTGTGTACTCCGCGTCCTCCGTGTGAAACCGGATCGAAATCCGCCGGCCTGCTTTCCGCGCTTCGTGCGGACGTTCGCTGTCTCAAAATGTTACCGGACATTCTCTCGCCGTTTGCTTCCGGTTGACGTTCCTGCGCGAGGTCGCCTGCATTTTCACGTTCGTCCCCGTTCAACCCCCGCACCGCACCCGCATGAACCTGAAACGTTTCTTCCCCGCCTTCGCCCTGCTCGCCGCTTTCGCCGTTTTCACGGCCAGCGGCTGTCGTTCTACCGAAGGGGGGAATGCCAGTGTCGCCGATGCGGCGTCCGCGCCGACGATCAAATACGATTTCGGCTCCGGTCCGGCGCCCGCCGGCTGGACCAAGGTCACGCCTGATCTCGCCTACAACGACGCGCGCGGCTTCGGCTTCGAAGGCCCGGCCGGCACCACGGTCACCGCCTTCACCGGCGGATCCGGTGCGGTCACCGGCGATGGCGTGAAATCCGACAAGCCCTTCTTTTTCACCTTCAAGGTCCCCTCCGAGGGAAATTGGCGCGTGACCGTCACCCTCGGCGAGCCGTCCGCTCCGTCGCTCACCACGATCAACGCCGAGATCCGCCGCCTCATGGTGCTCCACGCCGCGACCAGGGCCGGCGAGACCAAGACGGTTTCCTTCCTCGTCAACACCCGCACCGCGAAGATTCCCGACGGCACCACCGTCCGCCTCAAGCCGCGTGAGACCCAGGGCGAGGCCATCGCCTGGGACGACAAGATCCAGCTCGAGTTCAACGATACGCATCCCGCGATCTCCTCGTTGACCGTCGCGCGCGCCGACGATGTCCCCACGGTCTATCTGATCGGCGACTCCACCATGACCGACCAGCCCGGCATGCCGACCACGAGTTGGGGTCAGTTCCTGCCGATCTTTTTCAAGAACACCGTCGCCATCGCGAATCACGGCGAATCCGGCGAGGCCTACTCCGCCTTTCGCGGCGAACGCCGCCTGCCCAAGCTCCTCAGCGTGATCAAGCCGGGCGACTGGGTCATCTCGCAGTTCGGCCACAACGACGAGAAGGAGCGCGAGCGCGGGCCCGAGTACGGCGCATGCAAGAACTACGCGACCGAGATGCGCAATTACACCAAGGAGATCCGCGCCAAGGGCGCGCACCTCATCCTCGTCACGCCGATGGCGCGGCATGAGTTCACCGCCGACGGCAAGGTGAAGAACACCCACGACGACTATCCCGACGCGGTCCGCGCCGTCGCCAAGGAGCTCGATGTGCCGCTGATCGATCTCACCGCCATGAGCACGACGATGATGAACGTCCTCGGCGACAAGGGCTCCTGGAAGCTCTTCTCGCGCGGCCAGGACGCCACGCATCACGATCCCTACGGCGCCTGGGAGCTCGCCAAGTGCATCGCCCAGGGCATTCGCGACACGAAGGCCGAGCCTGCCCAATGGCTGTCCGCCGACTTCAAGGGCTTCGATCCCGCCAAGCCCGACCCGATCGCATCGTTCACGGTCCCCGAGTCCCCGCGCCGCGGCGGCGGCGGCGGTCCCGCGGGCGCCCAGCGCAACGGCAAGGCCCCGACGGACGATCCGTCCAAGCCGTACGGACAGTGATTTAATTTTGGATTTTCGATTTTGGATTTTCGATTTCGATCGATCCATCGATCCGTTTCACGCGAAGACGCGAAGACACGTCCCGGATTCAGCTTCGCGCCCTTCGCGTCTTCGCGTGACACCCTCCGTTTCCGAATTCCTGATTTCCTGAGTTCCAGATAAACAAATCCCCCCTCCCCATGAAAAAGATCTCCTTCTGCCTCTGCTTTCTCCTG
>CALFNJ010000507.1 GCA_937902865.1 uncultured Opitutaceae bacterium | reverse complement strand
GGGTCGGAGCTTGTTATTGGGGCGCGCCGGTCGAGGCGAACTGGGGTTCGCGGGGCTATCGCATGATGCTCGCGCATTATTACAATCTCCTGATTCCCGCCGACGCGCGTGTGCTCGAGATCGGCTGCGGCTCGGGTGAACTGCTGTCCCAGCTGAACGCCCGGCACCGGACGGGAGTGGACCTTTCAGCCCGGCAGATCGAGGCCGCGAAGCGCCGGCTGCCGGACGCGACGTTTCACGTCCAGTCCGGGGAAAACCTGGAGCTCACCGGCCCGTTCGACTGCATTGTCATTTCCGAAACGCTCAACTTCGCCGCCGATGTGCAGCAACTGCTGCAGCGGCTCCAGACCGTGGCGCATCCTGAGACGCGCCTGATCCTCAATTTCCACTCGTCCCTGTGGCGCCCGGTTTTTTCGCTGGCCCGCCGGCTGGGCCTCAAGTCGCCCCAGCCGCAGAGCAACTGGCTCGCTCCGGCCGATGTGGCCAACCTCCTGCAGCTCTCCTCCTGGGAAGCGTTGCTGACGGAGCAGCGGATTCTCCTGCCGGTGAAATGCGGCGGTCTCGAAACAGCGGTCAACCGCTGGCTCGCGCCCCTGCCGCTGCTGCGGCACCTCTGCGTGACGGTGTTCTGCGTCGCCCGGCCCCGGCCCAATCCGCCGGTGTCCCTCCGGTCGGTCTCCGTCATTATTCCCGCCCGCAACGAAGCCGGCAACATCGAGGCCGCCGTGCGGCGCACTCCGGACCTGGGCGCGGGCACCGAGCTGATCTTCGTCGAAGGACACTCGCGCGACCAGACTTGGGAAGAAATCCAGCGGGTCCAGCGGGAGTATCCGCAGCACCGGATCAAGATCCTGCAGCAGACGGGTCGCGGCAAAGGCGACGCCGTCCGCGCCGGATTTGCCGCGGCCACCGGGGACATCCTGATGATCCTCGACGCCGACCTGACGATGCCGCCTGAAGAGCTGCCGAAGTTCTACGACGTGATCGCCCGCGGACACGCGGAATTCGCCAATGGCTGCCGCCTGGTTTACCCGATGGACGAGCAGGCGATGCAGTTCCTTAATTTGTGCGCGAACAAGACCTTCGGCCTCATCTTCACGTGGCTGCTCGGCCAGCCGGTGAAGGACACGCTCTGCGGCACGAAGGTACTCAGCCGCGCGCACTACGAGAAGATCGCCGCCAATCGCGCCTACTTCGGAGATTTCGACCCGTTCGGCGACTTCGACCTGCTGTTCGGCGCGGCGAAGCTCAATCTCAAGATCGTCGATATTCCGATTCGTTATCGCGAGCGCACCTACGGCTCCACGAACATCCAGCGCTGGAAGCACGGCTGGCTGCTGCTCCGCATGGTCGCATTCGCCGCCCGCAAACTGAAATTTGTCTAGGGAGAACCCGCTCGACTCAGTTCGCCGCCCGTTCATGGCCTCCCGATCCGACCTCCTTTGGGGCAGTTGGAGGACGCTCTGGTTTCTTCTCGTTGCGGCCGTTTTTTTTCACGCCGTCTGGGTGCGTTTTTCTTTACCGCAGTGGCCGCTGCTGACCGCCGATTCGCCCTCGTATCTCGCGCCGGCGCTGTCCGGGCGGATGGCGGACATCGGCCCCCGCACGTTTCCCTATCCGCTGTTTTGCTGGAGCCTGCTCGCCTTGGCCGGCGACTGGCGCGCTCTGGCCGTCGGCCAGCATCTCCTCG
>CALFNJ010000506.1 GCA_937902865.1 uncultured Opitutaceae bacterium | reverse complement strand
CAAGTTCGACAGCGGCACCGGCTGGCCGAGCTTCACGAAGCCGATCGATTCCGCGCTGGTGGGCGAGACGACCGACACGAGCCACGGCATGCGACGCACGGAAGTGCACAGCAACGTGGACGGCGCGCACCTCGGCCACGTTTTCCCCGACGGCCCCGGCCCGGCCGGCCTGCGCTACTGCATCAACAGCGCCTCCCTGCGCTTCCTCTCCCGCGTCGAGTACGATGCCTGGCTGGGAAAGCGAAATTCCAAACAGGCCTGAGTTGGCGGATTTTATCTGGAACTCAGGAAATCAGGAACGATCCCGATTCGGAATTCACCACAGAGGCACGGAGACACGGAGCTCACTCCGGCTTTGGCCTTTGGGATTCCTCGGTGCCTCTGTGTCTCTGTGGTGAAATTCCGAAGATTCGGATCGATGTAGGGGCGTCCCTTGGGACGCCCGGCTTGCGGGGTCGAAATCGGAAACGGGCGTTCCAAGGGACGCCCCTACATTCACGAACGCGGGAATTTCACCCACCTGGCGCCGAGCTTGGAGGATTTCACGACGGTGGCGATGAAGGTCATGCCTTCGACGCCGTCGTCGATCGTGGGGAAGTCCGGATCCTTCGGCAGTTTTTTGCCTTCGACCTCCGCCGCGATGACGGGGAAGGCGGAACGGTAGATGTTGGCGAAAGCTTCGAGGTAGCCCTCGGGATGGCCGGCGGGAATACGGGTGACGCGAGCGCCGGCCGCGCCGACGTAGCCGTTGCCGCGCCGCCAGATTTGGCGGGGGCGGTCGGGGAACTTCACGATCAGCTCGTTGGGGTGCTCCTGCTGCCACTCCAGGGCGGCCTTGGTGCCGTAGACGCGGATCGTCAGCGCGTTTTCCTCGCCGACGCTGATCTGCGAGGCATGGATCACGCCTTTCGCGCCGCCACGGAAACGGATGAGGATGCTGCCGTCGTCGTCCAGCTTTCGGCCGGGCACGAACGTGGTGAGGTCGGCGCAGAGCGAGTCGAGCCGGAGGCCGGTGATGTAGCGGGTGAGATTCTCCGCATGCGTGCCGATGTCGCCGATGCAGCCGGCCGCCCCGCTGCGCTTCGGATCGGTGCGCCAGCCCGCCTGCTTCTGTCCGGTCTTTTCCAGCGGGGTGCTCAGCCACCCCTGGGGGTACTCCGCCACGACCTTGCGCAACTGACCGAGGAAGCCGCTGCGCACCAGTTCGCGCGCCTGCCGGACCATGGCGTTGCCGGTGTAGTTATGCGTCAGGACGAAAACCTTCTTCGTGCGCCGGACGATCGCGCGGAGCTGCTTTGCCTCCGCGAGGGTGAAGGTCGCGGGCTTGTCGCAGACGACGTTGAAGCCCTTTTCGAGGAAAAGCTTCGCGATCGGGAAATGCTGGTGGTTGGGGGTGACGATGCTGACGAAGTCGAGCCGCTCGTGTTTCGGACGTTTTGCCTCCGCCGCCGCCATCTCGCGATAGCTGCCGTAGACGCGGGAAGGATCGAGGAAGAGATCCGCGCCGGAAGCCCGCGAGCGTTTCGCGTCGGAGGAAAAAGCCCCGGCGACGAGCTCGGCCTGTCCGTCCATGATCGCGGCCGTGCGATGCACCGCCCCGATGAAAGCCCCGCGGCCGCCGCCGATCATGCCAAAACGAAGTTTGCGATTCATGGGAGGAAGGAGAGATGGATGAGGGTGATGATCTGGAACTCAGGAAATCAGGAACCGGAGGCAATCCATCGATCCGGGTCACGCGAAGACGCGAAGAGCACGAAGACCAATCGGCTGCCTTGCTTCGCGTCCTTCGCGTCTTCGCGTGACATCCTTCGTTTCCATTCCTGATTTCCTGAGTTCCAGATAAATAAAATCGGATTACGCGCTCACTGCGCGCGGTTTTTCTTTTCGAAGGCGGCGTCGAAGGCCACGGCGTTGGTGGGAAAGTCGAGGCGGCGCACGAAGGCGGAGGCCTCGGTGGCGCCGTGGATACGGTCCATGCGGATGTCCTCCCATTCGACGGAGAGCGGGCCGCGGTACCGGATATCATTCAGGGCGACGATGATGTCCTCGAAGCGGATGTCGCCGTGGCCGAGCGAGCGGAAATCCCAGTAGCGGCGGGAATCGCCGAAGCCGGTGTGGCCGCCGAAGACGCCGACCGAGCCGTCGCCGTGGCCCCACCAGACGTCCTTGAGATGCACGTGATAGATGCGATCCCCGAGGTCGCGGAGAAACTTCACGTAGTCCACGCCCTGGTAGCCGAGATGGGACGGATCGTAGTTGAAGCCGAAACGGCGATGTCCGCCCACCGCGGCGACGGCGCGCTGCGCGCTGGCGAGGTCGAAGGCGATTTCGGTCGGATGCACCTCGAGGGCGAAATTGACGTTCGCGCGCTCGAAGGCCTCGAGGATCGGACCAAAGCGCCGGCCGAAATCCTGGAATCCCTTTTCCCAGTATTCCGGCGGGAACGGCGGAAAGGCGTAGAGCGAGTGCCAGATCGATGAGCCGGTGAAGCCATTGACCACGGCCGGAAAATCATCCGCGCCCTTCCGCCCCGGCTTTGCGTTGAAGAACGCGCGCGCGGCCTTGGCGGTGGCGATCATCTTTTTGGCGGCGCGGCGCCGGACGCCCTCGGGGTCACCGTTGCCCCAGACGTCGGCCGGCAGGATCGACTGGTGGCGCTCGTCGATCCGGTCGCAGATCGCCTGGCCGACGAGATGGCTCGAGATCGCGTGGCAGGTCAGGCCGTGGCTTTGCAGGAGCGCCCAGTGGTCGTGGACGTAGGTTCGGGAGGACAGAGCGCGATCCACATCGAAGTGGTCGCCCCAGCAGGCGAGTTCGAGGCCGTCGTAGCCCATCTGGCGGGCAAGCGGCGCGAGTTTTTCCAGGGGCAGGTCGGCCCACTGGCCGGTGAACAGCGTGACGGGTCGGGACATGGGGTGGGGAAACTGACAACGGGGTGAGACGAACCGAACAGGACGACCCCGGGGGAAGCCGACCGAAAGAGCTGACGGAAGGAAACGGGAAAAATCGCGGGCTGGCTATGGCTATTGGTAGAGCCAGAATTTGCGGGTCTGCTGCTGGTAGATCTGGTCGCGTTCCTGCCACTCCTTCAGAAAGGCGTCGACGTTGACCCGGGCGCCGTCGCGCACGAGCGCGGTGGTCCAGGCCTCGGAGCCGACGTGGATGTTGAAACGCTTGAGATCAGCGGCGGAGAGCCGCGCGAAGGGATTGGGCGGATTGAGCCGGCAGGCCAGCTGCATCATCCGGAAGCTCAGCTCGGTGGGATCCCATTCGTCCCAATTGACGACGTCGACGTACAGGCCCGGCTCCGGTTTGCCGGTGGTGGAATTGATGCCCATCACCTTGCGGTATTTCACGCCGGCGACGTGGAGGGCGTTGAATTCCTTTTCGAGGAAATCGACCGTGGTGGCGCCTTTGGCCAGCGCGCTGGGTCCCTTGAAGCCAATGCCGCGAAACGGGTAATCCTTGCCGATGCCGTGGGTGAAACCGCTGAGCTCGCAGCCGAGTCCGACCATGGCGTAGCCGACGGTCGCCTCGTAGGTCTGCACCAGTTGCGACGTGCCGACGAACTTCAGGCCGGTTTCCGGCCAGCGCATGCTGCGGCGCCAGCCCCGCATGGGGATCACGGTCAGCTTGCCGCGCGCCCGGGCCGCCGCCGAGATCGCGAGGCCGCCGGGCGGCAACTCGTCCTTCACCATCCGGGCCAGTTCGCCGATGGTGAGCCCATGGACGTACGGGACGCGGAATGCGCCCACGCCGCTCATGTATTTCACGTCGAGCAGCGGACCGGAGACCTTGAGTCCGCCGAGGGGATTTGGCCGGTCG
>CALFNJ010000505.1 GCA_937902865.1 uncultured Opitutaceae bacterium | reverse complement strand
TGGCGAAATCCAAATCCTCGTTGCCGGCGCCGCTGCCCATCGAGCTCGCCGCACCACCGCCGAGACCGATCAGCATCGCCGGCCCGCCCAGCACCACGAGCTGGTCGCCGGGGTTGATCTCACCCTTGCGCACATGATCCGCGCGGATGTTGCCGAGCCCGCCCGCGAGCATGATCGGCTTGTGATAGCCCCTTACTTCAATTGCGGATGGCGGATTACGGGATGCGGAATTGTCGGAGGCGGAGCCGGACTTTCCGGCGTTGGACGTTGGACGTTGAACGTTGGACGTTGAACGTTCGGCCGCTCCCGCGGCCGGAACTTCCTGTTCGTAGGTGCGGAAGTAGCCGTTGAGATTCGGTCGGCCGAACTCGTTGTTGAACGCGGCGCCGCCGAGTGGGCCCTCGATCATGATGTCGAGGGCGGAGACGATCCGGCCGGGCTTGCCGTGGTCTTTTTCCCACGGCTGCAGGGCGTCGGGGAGGCGGAGGTTGGAAACGGTGAAACCGGTCAGGCCCGCCTTCGGCTTCGCACCGCGGCCGGTGGCGCCTTCGTCGCGGATCTCGCCGCCGGAGCCGGTGGCGGCGCCGGGGAAAGGCGAGATCGCGGTGGGGTGGTTGTGCGTCTCCACCTTGCAGAGGACGTGGATGTCCTCGTCGTGCGCGGCGTACACTCCGGTGGCGGGATCGACGTAGAAGCGGCCGCCGCGGCTGCCCACGAGCACGGCGGCGTTGTCCTTGTAGGCGGACAGGATGCCGTCGCGATGCAGCTCGTAGGTGTTCTTGATCATCTGGAACAGCGAGCGGTCGCGCTTCTCGCCGTCGATTTCCCAGGTGGCGTTGAAGATCTTGTGCCGGCAGTGCTCCGAGTTGGCCTGCGCGAACATCATCAGCTCGACGTCGCTGGGATCGCGGCCGAGCGACTGGAAGGCCTTGGCGAGATAGTCGATCTCGTCCGCGGCGAGCGCGAGGCCGAGCGACTGGTTGGCGGACACGAGCGCGGCGCGGCCCTCGGCGAGGACGGGCACGCGGGCCATCGGCCGCGGCGCCTCGTGGCGGAACAGCACCTCGAGCTCGTCGAGCGCGCCGAACACCTGCTGCGTCATGCGGTCGTGCAGGCGGCCGCGGAGGACCTGTAGTTGTGCGGCATCGAGGCCGGCGGGCGTGGGTCCGGCGGCGGGGTCGAGCTCGATCGTGTACGCGGTGGCGCGCTCGATCCGGCGGACGGCGGAGAGGCCACAGATGTGGGCGATGTCGGTGGCCTTGGATGACCACGGGGAAATCGTGCCCGGCCGCGGGGCGACGACCTGGAGCAATCCGGTGCGGGCCGCGGCGGCGCGGGTGGGGCCGTAGGCCAGCAGCCGCTCCAGGACCTCCCGTTCGGCGGCGGAAAGCTCGTGCTCGAGTTCCGCAACGTGGATGAATTCCGCGCTGACGGCCCGGGCGGGCACACCGGCGGCGACGACGCCCTCGAGAAGCTTTTGGAGCCGGAAGGAGGAGAGGGCAGGCGAGCCGCGAAGGATCAGCATGGTTGAGGGAGAAACGATGCTTCCGAACCTGTCCGGCAGGTCAAGCCGCGCCCCGCACCTCGCGACGCTTGGGGGCGGCGCGGAGTGCGGAACGTTCAACATCCAACGTTCAACGTTGAACGTTCAAGGAGGAGCCAAGAGGCGGACGCAGGGCATGCGCGCCTGGGAGGTAGGGCGAACCGTCTCGGTGAGCCGCGGCTCGGCGGAGACGCCTCGCCCTACCGCTGCCCGTTGGCTCGAACCTTGAACGTTCAACGTTGAACGTTGGACGTTGAACGTTGTCGCCGGCCGGAAACCGGCCAGCGACGAGGCCGGTTTCCGGCCGGTGATTTGCTTTTTGGAGAAAGCCGTTGACCATTCCGGGCGGCTCTTCGAAATCAGCCGCTTTCCCACCAACCGCGTGACGCTCCCTCACCACAGGCCAGACCACGAAAGCCGGCTGCCCGGCTCGGGGGCCGGTGCGGCCAGCGGGGAAAAGGCGGTTTTTGATGCTCTCCGGCGTCCGCCCTCCGGCGTCCGGCCCGCGTTCTCCCTTCCATGAGCGACCGGATCACCCACGAATGCGGCATTGCGATGGTGCGGCTGCTCAAGCCGCTCTCCTACTACCAGGAGAAGTACGGCACGCCGCTGTGGGGATTCACCAAGCTTTTCCTGCTGATGGAGAAGCAGCACAACCGCGGCCAGGACGGCGCGGGCGTGGCCTGCGTGAAGCTCGATGTGTCGGCCGGCGAGCCGTTCATGTTCCGCGAGCGCAACGTGAAGGCCAATCCGCTCGACAAGATCTTCAAGCCGTTGCTCTCCAAGTATAAAGAGAAGGTCGAAGCGGGGACGATCCACCCCGCGCTCGCAGACACGGTGAAGAAGCATTTAGACTTCGGCCGCGAACTCCTGCTCGGCCATCTGCGCTCCGGCACCAGCGGCGGCTATAGTCCCAGCCCCTGTCATCCGTTCTTCCGCCGCAGCCCGTGGCCGACGCGCAACCTCGCGCTCTGCGGCAACTTCAACCTCACGAACACCGCGGAGCTCAACAGCTCGCTCATCGCGATGGGCCAGCACCCGATCATCGCGACCGACACGCAGGCGATCCTCGAGAAGATCGGGTTCTTCCTCGATGAGGAGCACGAGGACATCTATCGCTTCCTCCGCAAGCGCGACGTCGCCGGCGACGAGCTTTCCCGCCGGATCAGCGAGGACCTCGACGTCACCCGCGTCATCACCCGCGCCTCCCAGAAGTGGGACGGCGGCTACACGCTCTGCGGCATGATCGGCAACGGCGACTCGTTCGTCGCGCGCGATCCCTCGGGCATCCGGCCGTGCTTCTGGTTCCAGAACGACGAGGTTGTCGCCTTCGCCTCCGAGCGCGCGCCGCTCATGACGGTGTTCGATCTGTCGCTGGAGGACGTGAAGGAGGTCAAGCCGGGCCACGTTGTCGTCATCAAGCGCCGCGGTGCCGTGACCGAGAACGCCTTCACCGCGCCGCTCCCGCGGACCTCGTGCTCGTTCGAGCGCATCTATTTTTCCCGCGGTAACGACGTCGACATCTATCGCGAGCGCCAGGCGCTTGGCGGCGTGCTCGCGGACCAGGTGATCAAGTCCATCGGTCACGACTGGGCGAACACCGTCTTCAGCTTCATTCCCAATACCGCTGAGGTCGCCTATTATGGCCTGATGTCGGCGCTCCGCACGCGGCGCCGCGACGAGGTAAAAGCGGCGATCCTGGAGGCGAACTCGCAGGGCAAGCTGACTGAGTCGCTGCTCGACGAACTCATCCTGCGCAACTGGCCGCGCGGCGAGAAGGTCGTGAGCAAGGACATCAAGCTCCGCACCTTCATCGGGCAGGAGAGCATGCGGAACCAGCTCGCGAGCCACGTTTACGACATCACCTACGGTTCGGTGAAACCGGGCGACAATCTGGTCTGCGTCGACGACTCGATCGTGCGCGGCACCACGCTGCGGAAGTCGATCCTGCGCATCCTCGCGCGTCTCAACCCGCGCAAGATCGTGATCGTCTCGACCGCGCCGCAGATCCGCTATCCCGACTGCTACGGCATCGACATGTCCGAGCTCGGCAAATTCGTCGCCTTCGAGGCGGCGGTCGAGCTGCTGAAGGAGCGCGGCCAGACGGCGCTGCTCGACGAGGTCTACCGGCTCTGCTCCGAGGAGATCGCGAAGGGCGGTTCGACGAATCACGTGCGGAAGATCTACGAGCCCTTCACCCCCGAGCAGATTTCCGCGAAGATCGTGGAGCGCGTGCGCCCGAAGAACAATGCGTGGCAGGGCGAGGTGGAGATCATCTTCCAGACGGTCGAGAACCTGCACGCCGCCGTGCCCGCCCACACCGGCGACTGGTACTTCACCGGCAAGTATCCCACCCCCGGGGGCTATCGCGTGGTGAACCAGGCGTACCTGAATTACTACGAGAAGAATACAGGGCGTAGCTATTAAGGAAGAAGGATGAAGGAAGAATTAGGAAAACGAACCGAGGCCTTGTGTCTGTCCGCGACTCCTCTCGCTTGATGCTCCGGGATCG
>CALFNJ010000504.1 GCA_937902865.1 uncultured Opitutaceae bacterium | reverse complement strand
CTGCGCCTCTATCCGTTCGTTCGCCGCCAGAACGCCACCGACAACGCCTATTATCACCAGGCACAGGATGACTCCATGGCTCTCATCCGGCGACAGCCCCACCTGATTCCCGCCGAGGCGTGGAACTACGTCTCCTATAGTGTGCCTTTTGGGAAAATCTATTATCCGCCGCCGCATCCGTTCATCAATGAGTGGCATCGGCATAACCCGCCGCCCGGCACCGCCTATGATCCTCATCCGCGGGGCAACCATCCCAGCCTCGTCAACCGTCCTGACACCGTTGCGCTCCTGGAGCATCTCCATGCGCTTGCTCCCTGGGATCACGACATTTCGTTTTTCCTCATTCAAAAACGCTTTGGCGAAAAACCCACCGCAGCACAGCTGATGGAGGTGTATGGTCCGGAACTCGACTACACCACGAGTCCGATGATCACGATCGCCAAGGCGAGCATGGCGAATCCAGCGGTTTATGTGGAATGGATGAACAAGGCCGCGATGCAGACTCCTCGCATCTACTACCGCTTGGGCGACTACTTTGTGACGCAGGGTCGGACCGAGGAGGCGGCGCAGGCCTATACGGACGGCATGGCGCGCTCGCCCGATCCGCTCGAGTTGGCGGCCGCGGCGCGCTGGATGGTGAATTACCTCGAGGATCATCATGAGACCGAGAAGGCCACGGCCCTGGCGGACCGCGCGGCGGAGGTATACTCCCAACCTGGCTTGGAGGCGAAGGCGGCGCTGCTCGAACGCCGCAAGCAATACGACGATGCGTTCAAGATTCATCAGGCGATCGCCGAACGCTATGGCGATCCGGAGGAAATACTCCCGTTCCTGGCCCGGATGCAGCAGGCAGCGCCGAATTCCAAATACCGTGCGCTCTTGACGGAGGCCATCGCGGGCAGCCGGTTCGAGAAAATCGAACTCCAGAAGCTCAGCGGCGCCCCGACCGTCGGCGTCGTGCCGTCCACCGAAAACGACGAGATGCGGAAAGCGGGTCTGCGTCAGACCGACATCATTGTGGGCGTGCAAGGCTATCGCACGCCCACGGCCACCCGCTATACGATCGTGCGCGAATTGGGCGATCCCCAGCTGACCCTGATCATCTGGCGCGACCATGCGTATCGCGAACTCAAGGCCGCGCCGCCGAATCGCCGTTTCGGCGTGGATTTCCTGGATTACAGAGCGGCGAAGTAGTGCCGCAGGGCGCTCAGTTGCCGCTGAAGAATTTCAGGATCCGCCGCAACGACGCCACGAGCGCGTCGATCTCCGCCTCGGTGTTGTAGACGTAGAAGCTCGCGCGCGTCGTGCCGGTGAGGCCGAGCTTCCGCATGAGCGGCTGGTTGCAGTGGTGGCCGCCCCGCAGCGCGATGCCATCCTCGTCCGCGAAGGTGACGATGTCGTGCGCGTGCACTTCGTTGAAGGCGAAGCTCACCAAACCGCCGCGACCGCTCTTGGGGCCGAGCAAGCGGATGCCGGGCAGCGTGGAAAGTTTTTCGTAGGCCAGCTGCGCGAGCTGTCCGTCGTGACGCGCGATCTCGGCGCGGCCCAGGCCGTCGAGGTAATCGCAGGCGAGGCCGAGTGTGACGGCGTCGGCGAAATTCGGCGTTCCCGCTTCGAAGCGCTCGGGCGAGGGCTTCCAGCGGCTCTCGAAGAACTCCACGTTCGTGATCATGCCGCCGCCGCCCTGATACGGCGGCATGGCGTCGAGCAGCGCGCGGCGGCCGTAGAGTGCGCCGATGCCGGTCGAGGCGCCCATCTTGTGGCCGGAGAAGGCGTAGAAGTCGCAGCCGAGCGCGCGCACGTCGACCGGCATGTGGCCGATGGATTGCGCGCCGTCGATCACCGTGACGGCGCCGACCTTCTTCGCGCGGGCGCAGAGCTCGGCGGCGGGATTGATCGTGCCGAGCGTGTTCGACATGTGCGTGAACGCGAAGAGCTTCACCTCCGGCGTGAGCACGCGGTCGAGCTGGGAGAGATCGAGCAGGCCTTCGTCACCGGTGACCGGCAGGTAACGGAGCTGGGCGCCGGTGCGCTGCGCGGCGAGCTGCCAGGGCACGAGATTGCTGTGGTGCTCCATCTCGGTGAGCAGGATGACGTCGCCCTTCTTCAGGTTCGCCACGGCCCAGGTGTTCGCGACGAGGTTGATGGATTCGGTCGTGCCGCGCGTGAAAATGATCTCCTCGGGGGCGGCCGCATTGATGAACTTCGCCACACGCGCGCGGGCGCCCTCGAAGGCGTCGGTCGCGCGCATCGAGAGCGCGTGCAGGCCGCGATGGACGTTGGCATTGTCGCGCTCGTAGAAGCGGCTGAGCGCGTCGATCACGATCCGTGGGCGCTGGGTCGTCGCGGCGTTGTCGAGATAGACGAGCGGCTTGCCGTTCACCTGCTGGTGCAGGGCGGGGAAGTCGTCACGGACTTTTTTCCAGTCGGGCATGGGAAAGACGAAGTAAGAAGGAGGAAGGAGGAATTAAGAAGGCCAGAGGATGGAATCTCGGAACAGTGCGGCGCAAAAACCTGCCGAACACCGGTCTGCTGCCCGATTTCCCAATTCTTCCTTCTTACTTCTTCCTTTTTCAGTCGTTGTGGCTCTCGGTCGTCGCCGGCGCGGCGTCGCCCTTGAGCGCGTTGAGCGCGGCGTGCCAGCCGAGCGTGGCGCACTTGATGCGCGCGGGAAAGGCGTGGACGCCGGCGAACGCCGCGAGATCGCTGATCTCCTCGGGCGCCTCGCCGGTGGTCACGATGTGATGGAATTCGTCGTAGAGCTTCTGCGCCTCGGGGGCGGTCCGGCCCTTGAGCTGCGTGGTCATGAGCGACGCGCTGGCCTGGGAGATCGCGCAGCCGGAGCCGTCGAAGGAGATCTCGGCAATCTTGTCGCCGTCGACGCGGAGATAGACATTGCACTGATCGCCGCAGGTCGGGTTGTCGCCGTGGGCGACGCGATTGGCGGTGGGCAGCTTGCCCCGGTTGCGCGGCCGGCGGTTGTGATCGAGGATGACCTGCTGGTAGAGGTCGGAAAGGTCGGACATGGAACCCCGACCATAGTGAAAACCCCGCGCAGCGCAAAGCCGGGTTTCGTTTATGTCAGGCGGAACTGGCGGAGAGGGAGGGATTCGAACCCTCGGTACCCTTGCGAGTACACATGCTTTCCAAGCATGCGCATTCGACCACTCTGCCACCTCTCCGGGTGTCCCACCGGCCCATTTCTGGTGGCTGCCGGTGTCTGTCGAAGGGTCGAGAAGAAAGGCCCCGTCAGGGCGTGGGTCAACGCGGAATTCAGAAGCCGGGAGAAGGGGACCGCCATTTTGGATTGAGGTGGCCGTCGACCTCCGGGCGACGGTTCTGCAAGAGCGTTGTCAAACACGGTCGCCCGGAGGTCGACGGCCACCGGTAGGAGCAGACGGTTGAACGCATGCTTGAGGGCTTTCCGCCGAGTTGAACGTTCAACGTTGAGCGTTGGACGTTGAACGTTGTGGCCGCCGGCCATCAGCCGGCCACTAGGGGTTTTCTCCGCTTTCCTCCGCGCGGCGATTCCCTTTGAAATGCGGTGCCCCGCAGTCGCGGCTCCGAGATTTCGCTCGGGCCCGCCACCGCGACGGCGAGCCAACCCCCGGCGTTTTTCCGCGAATATGTCCCATCGCACGAAGAAGAATCGCACGCTCCTCCTCTGGCGCATTGCCTGGCTGGCGGTCGGATATGCGCTTCCTCTCGGCGGACTGGCGCTTTTCTTCATGATTACGGACATCCGCGGCCGGATCGTCCTCACCGAGCGCGAACGGGTCGGCGTCACCTACATCCGCCAGTTGATCGAGGTGCATGACCAGGTCGTGCGGGAAATCTGGGGCTGGCGCCTGGCCTCCACCGCGGAGAATCAGATCGATCTCGAACTGGCGAAGCTGGAAACGCTCGAGCGGGAAACGGCGCCGCAGCTTTTTCCATTCGGGCTCGCGTCGGCGGATCGGCGCACCGCCAATCTCACGGCGACGCAGCTGCGCGCGGCCTGGGATGACGCCAAGCAATCACCCTTGGGCACGCAGGAGCGGTTCGAGGATCTCGTGATGCTCGTCGGCCAGCTCCACGCGCTGATCGCCCACACGAGCGACGCGGCGGGGCTGACGTTCAGCACCGAGCCCGAGACGGGTTATGTCACCGACACGATGGCGTTCGGCCTGCCGGTGCATCTCGAGCGCCTCGTGCAGATGTGCGAGCAATTGATGGGATGGAGCGCGCCGATTGAGCCCGGCGAACGGGCGCGGGTCGCGGGGGTGTTTTTCCGTCAGCTCGAAAAGGAAATGCCCCGCCTCGAGCGCAACATCCGGCTGGCCCTGGAGGCCGACGCGAAATCGGCGCATGTATCGCCCGCCTTTCACCGCGATTATCCGCCCGCCGCCGCCACGTTCCTGAGCACGCTGCATCGCCTGTCCGAGGCGCTCAATCCGGCGAACCAGGCGCCGGCGCACGCGGCGGACTGGGAGGGAATTCTCCGCGCCGCGTACACGGACTCGATGGAGTTCTGGCGTTTTTCCGCGGTGCAGCTCGACCACTTGCTCGAGGATCAGATCACCCACGTGAAGCACGAGCGCAACGCGGCTATCGGCCTGGCGGCGCTCATCGTGGTCACGCTGCTGCCGCTGACCTGGCTGTATTTCAGCCGCTACATCCGCCCGGTCGTGCAGGACATGGTCGATGAAGTGCAGGAAGCCTCGGAGGCCGCGGCGAAGGCGAAGAACCAGTTCCTCGCGATGATGAGCCACGAGATCCGCACGCCGATGAACGGCGTCATCGGTTTCGCCAATCTCCTCTCGGAAACCCGGCTCGACGAGCAGCAGCGCGATTTCGTCCGCACGATCACCGGTTCGAGCGAGGCGCTGCTGACGGTGATCAATGACATCCTCGACTACACGAAGCTCGAGGCCGGCCGGGTGGAACTCGAATCGCGTCCGGTGGTGCTGTCCGATTTGATCGACGACGTCCTCGGCCTGCTGAGCACGTCCGCGAGCGCGAAGCGCCTCGAACTGGTGTACTGGATCGAGCCGGACGTGCCGCCGATCGTTTCCACGGACCCGACCCGCCTGCGGCAGATCCTGCTCAATCTCGCGGGCAATGCAGTGAAGTTCACCGCGACGGGACATATCGAGCTGACGGTCGCCCGCGCTCCCGCCGGCTCGGGCAGCGACTCTCTTTCTTTCCATGTCCGCGACACTGGCATCGGCATTCCGCCGGACCGGATCGAGCGGCTGTTCAAACCGTTCTCGCAGGTGGATTCGTCGATCACCCGCACGCACGGCGGCACGGGCCTCGGGCTCGCGATTTCCCGGCGGCTCGTGGAGGCGATGGGCGGAGAGATCAACGTCACGAGCGTGCTGGGGAAGGGGACCGATTTTCATTTCACGCTCGCGGCGCCGGCGGCGAAACGGACCGAGGAAGTGGAGCCGGGATCAAGCTGGTCGGTTTCGGAAGTGGAGCGGGCGCTGCGCGGCCGCCGGTTTTTGGTGATCGACGACTACGAGGCGAACCGGCGCCTGTTCGAACGGATTTTCGAGCCCTACGGCGCGCGGTTGACCTCGGTGGAGTCCGCCGAAGCGGCACTCGTTGTCCTGACCCGGGAAACATTCGATCTCGCGATCCTGGATTACATGATGCCGATGATGGACGGCATCACCCTGGCCCGCAGCCTGCGGATGCAGTATCCGACACTGCCGCTGATGCTGGTAACGTCGGTGCACCTTTCTCCCAACGATAGCGCGGCCTCCCTGTTTGCAGCGGTGGTGACCAAGCCGATCCGGAACCGGAAGTTTGTCGCCACGGTGATGGGCGTCCTGCGGGGCAACGCCGCGGTTGCGGGCCGCCCGGCGTCGTTGGCCGCAGAGCCGAGCGTGGCCGCGCCGAAAGCCCCGCTCTTCGCGTTACAGCACCCGCTGCGGATCCTCGCCGTCGACGACAACCCGGTGAACCTGCGGGTCATCTCCATGATGCTGACCTCGCTCGGCTACGCGCCGGCAGTGACCGACCGGGGCGAGAAGGCGCTCGAACGCCTGCGCACCGATCCGTTCGACCTCGTGCTCATGGATGTCCAGATGCCCGAGATGGACGGACTCGAGGCGACCCGTCGGTTGCGTGCAGGCGATTGCGGACCGCTCAACCGGCAAGTCCGGGTGGTGGCGCTGACGGCTGGAGCGTCGCAGGAGGAACGCGAGGCCTGCCGCGCCGCCGGCATGGACGATTTCATCCTCAAGCCGGTGACCCGGCCCGTGCTCACGGAAGCGCTGCTGGTCGCGACGACGGCGGGGAAGCGCAGCGCTTAGAGATTTTGGAGTTTGGATTTTCGATTTTGGATTTCGAATGTCGGAGCCGAGAAAATCGGGAAAAGAACCGAACGGCAGCATCCTGAGTCGGAATTTCACCACAGAGGCACGGAGGCACCGAGAAATCTGATGATCGTCTCGGTGTCTCCGTGCCTCTGTGGTGAAATCCTGCAGGTTCGATTGCCGATTCCTGATTTCCTGAGTTCCTAAGTTCCAGATAACTCATTTTGCCGAGGCCGACGCCGCTTGGCGTGGCTTCTGACAGATCAGTCGGATCGAAATTTGCGTAACCAGAGACCGTGAAAAACGTTTTGCCATGCGTCGGCAACGCGCGTGCTGCGCTCCGAAAAAACTTTTCGGAAAAGCATCTTGCGCGACCTTCTCCGGCTGGTACGGTCGGACGTTTTACGTCTTTAACTTCAACACTTCCCTCCATGGTCACCGCGAACACCGAATTGGCCTATAACAGCAAGGTAGAGGGCGAAGTTGTGGTCTCGCAGCTCGATGCGGTCATCAACTGGATCCGGACCAGCTCCGTCTGGCCGATGCCCATGGGTCTGGCCTGCTGCGCCATCGAACTGATGGCGGTCGGCGCCAGCCGGTTCGACATCGCGCGCTTTGGCGCGGAAGTGATGCGTTTTTCCCCCCGCCAGGCCGATTGCATGATCGTGGCCGGCACCGTGACCTACAAGATGGCCACGGCGGTCCGCCGGATCTACGACCAGATGGCCGAGCCGAAGTGGGTCATCGCCATGGGCGCCTGCGCCAGCTCGGGTGGGATGTACCGCAGCTACTCGGTGCTACAGGGCGTGGACCGGATCGTGCCGGTGGACGTCTATATCAGCGGCTGCCCCCCGCGTCCGGAGGCGCTGCTCGACGCCCTCATCAAGCTTCAGTCGAAGATCAAACGCGAACCGTCCTCCAAAAACCTTCTCTCGGCCTGACGCCCTGCGCCGGCCCCTTTTTCGCCTCCCATCGCTGCAATGTCCGCCCCCGCCGACGCCACGACCGCCCTGAAGGCCAGGTTTCCCCAGGTGACCGACCGTGCCAGTCTCGATCACCCGGCGGTCAATGTGCCCATCGCTGACCTCCCGGCGGTGCTGAGGTCCTTGCGCGACGAGTTTACCTTCGATCTGCTGACGGACGTGACCGCGATCGACTGGGCCGAGGGCGCCTCGCCCCGGTTCACGATGGTTTACCACCTCCTGTCGACCTCCGGTCATGCCTACCTGCGGGTGGCCGCGAACTGCGCGAGCGACACCGCTCCGGAGGCGCCGAGTGTCGTCAATCTCTGGCCGGGCGCCAACTGGCACGAGCGCGAGGTGTACGACATGTTCGGGATCAAGTTCGCCGGCCATCCCGACCTGCGCCGCATCCTGATGTGGGACGGCTATCCGCATTTTCCGCTCCGCAAGGAGTTCCCCCTCGCCGGCATTGAGACTCCGCTGCCCGATCCCGACATCGTCGCCGAGACCGGCGCGAAGGCGATCGCCGCGCCGATGGCGGGCGGACCGTTTGTCGCGAGCCCGGGCGAAATGAACCTCACCGACGCGGAACCGCGCGCGAAGGACGAGAGCTGGAACGAGCGCCGGGAGAAAACGGAATGATTTTCGAGCCACTGAACCCGGACCACTTCGACCGCCATGGCCACTGATTTTGCCTTTCCCGACAGCGGCGCCAAAGCCGCCGGCGCGGTCGCGTCGCAGGAGTTTCAGACCGAGAAGATGTCCCTCTCGATGGGACCCTCGCACCCGTCCACCCATGGCGTGCTCCGCATCCAGATGGAGCTCGACGGCGAGATCGTGACCCAGGCGGATCCGGTCATCGGCTACCTGCACCGCGGCGACGAGAAGATCGCCGAGAACATGACTTACAACCAGTTCGTGCCCTACACGGACCGGTTGGATTATCTCGCGCCGCTCGCGAACAACATGGCCTATGCCATCGCGGTCGAGAAGCTCGCGAAACTCGAAGTCCCGGCCCGCTGCCAGGCGATCCGCGTGATCACCGCGGAGTTGGCCCGCATCTCGGCGCATCTGCTCGGCCTTGGCGCGTACGGCATCGATGTCGGTGCCTGGACGGTGTTTCTCTACACGTTCACGGAGCGCGAGAAGCTCTACAAACTGTTCGAGGAGCTGACTGGCGCCCGTTTCACCACGAGCTACACCCGCATCGGCGGCGTGGCGCGCGACGTGCCCGAGGGCTGGACGGATCGCGTGAACGCGTTCTGCGACCAGTTCCTGCCGATTCTCGAGCAGATCCTGAATCTGCTCACCCGGAACAAGATCTTCATGGACCGCACCGTCGGCGTCGGCGTGATCACCCGCGAGGAGGCGATCGCCTACGGCCTGACGGGCCCGAACCTGCGCGGCTCCGGCGTTCCGCTCGATCTCCGCAAGGACAAGCCGTACAGCGGCTACGAGCAGTACGAGTTCGACGTGCCGGTCGGCGCGACGGGCGACTGCTACGATCGCTATCTCGTCCGTGGCGAGGAGATGCGTCAGTCGGTGCGTATCATCAAACAGGCGATCGCCAAGTTCCCGGGCGGCTCCTGGTACGCGACGGACGCGAAGAAGATTTTCGCGCCGCCGAAGGACAAGATCCTCAC
>CALFNJ010000503.1 GCA_937902865.1 uncultured Opitutaceae bacterium | reverse complement strand
CCGTCAAACATCGAGATTCGCAACGCGCAATGCGTTCTGTTCGATGAAATCGCGTCTGGGTTCGACCACATCCCCCATCAGTGTGGAGAAAATCTGGTCCGCGGCGACGGCAATCGCGAGAAGCACCAGAACCGCCAACGCGCCAAAGAGAAGAACGCGAACGACTTTCATGAGTTACGGAAAAGGGACACCGGGTGTCCGCCAGGGTTTCGGGCTTGAAGCAAAATGACTTGGGAAAATCGATCGGGCGGCGGGGGCTGTCCGGAAGAGCACTTTCAATCCATCAAGCGCCGCGAGGCAGCGGCGCGAACCTTCTGGAAAGCCAATCCGCCGCGTCGCCGGGGAACGGCGGGCGGCGGCTTGGATCCAAACGCAAGGAAAACGCGAAAACGTTATTTCGCGACCACGAACTCGTCCGCCATGCCCATCGCCTTGCGGAGGCGGGCCACGGCGACGTTGTAGGTGTAGTAGGACTGAACCTGGTTCGTGCGCGCCGTGGTCAGGTCGACCTGCGCCTGGAGAACGTCGAGCTGGGTGGCGGTGCCGGCGTTGTAGCGGGCGGTGGCGAGACGCACCGCCTCCTCCGCCTGGGCGACCACCTTCTGTGAGGCGTCGGCCAGTTCGTTGGCTTCCTGGAACGAGGAATAGGCGCTGCGGACGTCGACTTCGGCCGCCAGCTGGGCCTCGGTCGTGGCCAGGCGGGCCTGCTCCAGGGCCGAACGGGCCTGGATCACGCGGCCGCCCGTGGCGCGGCCGTCGAAGATGTTCCACTGGGACTGCAGGCCGAGATAGATGCCGTCATTCGAGTCGCCGAAGGAATTCGTCGCGCCCTTGCGCAGCTGCCAGCCGCCGACGAGGGCGACGTTCGGATAGTAGTTGGACTTGGCGGAGGTCACCAGCTGCTCCTGCGCGGACGAGAGGAGCGCGAGGCGCTGGAGATCGGGCCGGTTGTTGTGGGCGGCATCGAAGGCGGCCTGGAGGTCGAAATTCATCGGCTGGTAATCCAGCGTGCCGACGAATTCCGGGATCTTGCGCAGGTTCTCCGGCGTGTTGGTGGTGAAGCCGAGCGCCTGGCGGAGCTGCTCGATCGCGAGACGGTAGTCGTTGCGCGCGGTGATCAGCGGGACCTGGGCGTTCGCCACGGCCACCTCGGCGCGGAGCTTCTCGAAGCCGGAAACGGTGCCGGCGTCGAAACGGTCGGTCGCCGTCTTGAGCTCCTGCTGGAGCAGCGAGAGATTCTGCTCCTGCACCTTGATCTTCTCCCGGGCAAGCAGCACGTCGAAGAAGGCCACGCGGACCGAGAGGAGCGCGTCGTTGATGACGGCCTGGAGATCAAACGTCGCCGCCTCGCGCGCGAGCTGGGCGCTCTTGACCGAGGAGCGGACACCGCCGCCGGCGTAGAGGACCTGGCTGGCGCTGATGTCGATCGCCCACGTGCGGTCGCTGGCGGGGAAAGAGGACGAGATGGCGTCGGCGTTGTGCTGATAGAGGCCGGTGGCCGCGACATTGGGAATCTCGCGCGCCTTCACCTCGATGACCACGCCCTCCTGCTGCTTGATGCGCTCGCGGGCCTGGCGGATGGCGAAGTTGTTCTCGACCGCGAAGGTCACGGCGGTCTTGAGGTCCAGGGTTTCAGGCACCGGCTGCTGCGGAGCGGGAGCGCCGCGGAGCGCGGAGCCGACGAGGACGGCGGAGGCCGCGAGGGCGGCCGCCAGACGGAAGGAAAACAACGGACCTGATTTCATAGGGAAGGATTATTTGGCAAAACGGGTCTCGGGTTCGAACAGGTCGGACGCCTTGTTGGCGTCGGCCTTGGCCCGATCCTTGGTGTGATCGCGAGCAAGCAGGACGTAGATCGAGGGCAGCACGAAGAGCGTGAAGATCGGGCCGAGCGTCAGGCCACCGACGAGCACGAGGCCGATGGCGTTACGGGCGGCCGCGCCGGCGCCGGTGACGAGGGTCAGCGGGAAATGGCCCGCGACCGTCGCCGCGCTCGTCATGAGCACGGGCCGGAGCCGGGTCATCGCCGCCTCATGCACCGCATCGAGCTTGGAGTGGCCCTGCTCCTGGAGCTTGTTGGCAAACTCCACGATCAGGATGCCGTTCTTCGCCACGAGGCCGACGAGGGTGACGAGGCCGACCTCGGCGTAGATGTTCATCGTGGTCGTCCACCCATCGGTCCAGAACGGCAGCTGGCCGCCGGGCATCTTCAGCACGGTGAAGATGGTGGCGCCGAACATCGCGAGCGGCACGGAGCCGAGCAGGATGACCATCGGATCGCGGAACGAATTGAACTGCACCGCCAGCGCCATGAAGATCAGGACGATCGCCACGGTGAAGGCCGGCACGAACTTGTTGCCCTCGGTGCGGAGCTGGCGGGACTCACCGGTGTAGTCGGTCGTGTAGCCCGGCGGCAGGATCTCGCGCGCGGCCTGCTCGAGGCACTTGAGCGCGGCGTCGAGCTGGCCGGTGCCGCCGGAGATCTTGACCGAGTTGAGCTGCTGGAAGCGGTTGAGCGAGCGCGGAACGGTCTTGTTCACGATCGTGGCGACCGAGCTGAGCGGCACGAGCTGGCCGTTCGGGCCGGTGATGTAGATGTCCTTCAGCTGCTCGGGATTGAGCCGCTCGGCGCGCACCAGCTGCGGGATGACCTTGTAGCTGCGGCCGGCGATGTTGAAGCGGTTCACGAAGTTGCCGCCGAGCGCCGCGCCGAGATCGGCGCCAACCTGGGAAAGGTTGAGGCCCAGCGCGGCCACCTTCTCGCGGTCGATGATGACCTCGGCCTGCGGCTGGTCATACTTCAGGTCGATCTGAGTGAAATAGATCGTGCCGGGAGAAATCTCCATGGCGCGCGCCGAGACCTTCTGCGCGAACTCGAGCAGACGGTCCGAGTCGCCCGTGGAGGCGATGACGAACTCGATCGGGAACGTGCTGCCGCCGGGTAGCGCGCCGGGAATGGCGGCGAAGACCTGCAGGCCGGGAATCTTGGCCATCTTCTGCTGCACCTCGGGCATGATCTGGAAGACGGTGCGCTTGCGCACGCCCCAGGGCTTCAGGACCATGCCGCCGAAACCGTCGGCGCCTTGCGCGGCGGCGGCGGGATTCGAGGCCGGGAAGAGAATCTGGAAGGTGAGGTCGACTTCCGGCGTGCTGAGGAACGCCTGCTCCGAAGCGTGGGCGAAGGCGTCCTTCTGCTCCGTGGTCGCGTTGGCCGCGCCATTGAGAATGCCGAAGATCACACCCTGATCCTCCGCGGGCGCCAGCTCACGCGGCGAGTTCTTGAACATGAGGACGGCCATGACGAAGGCCACGCCCCAGATGGCGTACATCGCCCAGCGCATGCCGAGGGCGCCGGTCAGCGCGCGGCCGTAGACGGCGCGCAACTTGTCGAACTTGTGGTTCACCCAGCCGGCGAAACCCCGTTCCTCCGCCTCCGCGCTGCGCAGCAGCTTGGCTGCCATCATCGGCGAGAGGGTCAGGGCGACGATGCCGGAAATGGCGACCGCGCCGGCGAGGGTCAGCGCGAACTCGCGGAAGAGCGCACCAGTCAGGCCGCCCTGCAAACCGATGGGGGCGTAGACCGCCACCAGCGTGATGGTCATGGCGATAACCGGGCCGACCAGTTCACGGGCACCGAGCACCGCCGCATCGTACGGCGTTCGGCCCTCGCGCAAATGTCGCTCGACGTTCTCCACCACGACGATGGCGTCGTCGACCACGAGACCGACCGAGAGCACGATCGCGAGGAGCGTGAGCAGGTTGATCGTGAATCCGAAGATCTGCATCAGGAAGATGCCGCCGATGAGCGACACCGGGATGGCGATCACGGGCACGAGCACGGAGCGGAACGAGCCCAGGAAAAGGAAGATGACGATGACGACGATCAGCAGCGTGTCGCCCAGGGTGTGGGTGACCTCGTGAATCGCGTCGCTGATGTACTCGGAGGCATCGTAACCGATCTTCGCCTCCAGGCCGGTGGGCATGTCCTTCTGCAGCGCTTCCAGCTCGGTCCGCACGCGCTTCACGACGTCGATCGTGTTCGCGTTCGGCAGCGGGAAAATGGCCATGAAGACCGCGGTCTGGCCGGAGAGCCGCACCTGCGTGTCGTAGTCCTCGGAGCCGAGCACCACGTCCGCGACATCCTCGAGCCGCACGATCGTGTCGTTGCGGTGCAGGATCACGAGTTGCTTGAAGTCATCGACCGAATGGAGGTCCGTGTTCGCGATGAGGTTGGCCTGGACGAGATTGCCCTTCGTCCCACCGATGGCGGCGAGGTAGTTGTTGGCGGCGAGCGCGGCGCGCACCTGCGACGGGCTGATGTTGAGCGCGGCCATGCGGTCGGGCTTGAGCCAGATGCGCATGGCGAAGGTGCGGGCGCCGAGGATGTCCGCGCGCTGCACGCCGGCGACGGCCGAAAGGCGCGGCTGGACCGCGCGCACGAGGTAATCGGTGATCTGGCTCT
>CALFNJ010000502.1 GCA_937902865.1 uncultured Opitutaceae bacterium | reverse complement strand
GGCCTGGTTTACGGTCACGAATTCCGTCGTGACGTTGAACGTGTCGCTCCAGCGGTCGTAAAAGGGATACGGGCCGGCAGTTGCGTTGTCGTTGGGATACGACAGTGAGCTTAACTCGGAACCGTATTTTTGGAGATAGTCGAAGCTGGCCTGGATGTTGCCGAGCGGAATGCCGGTCGGCGGCAGCACGCGGCGATCGCTCTGCGCGTACTGGCTGACGATCTCGCGCTGGCGCTTGAGACCGATGCCCGTGAGGTAGGTGACGTTCACCGGATTGGTGCCGCCCTCGTAGTTCATCGCGCCGACGAGCGCGTCGATGTAGGCCGGCTTCGGGGCGATCTGGTAGGCGATCGCCATGTCGGACGCCTGATCGAGCGAGAAATACCAGCCGGCGCCGCGGACCGCCTTGGTCGCGAGCGGGAAGGGCGTCGCGTAGGCGTTCTTGCCGGACCAGTCGAGGGCGTCGTCGCCCGCGGCCACGATCTGCGCCTCGCAGCTCGCGAGGTAACCGGCGTCGAGCGCGGAGACCGGCAGGCGGCCGCTGCGGGCGGCGAACGCATAGCTGCGGATCGCGTTGCCCCAGCACTCCGACATGCGCCACCAGCCCCAGCGGAAGGTCGCGGGATCGGCGGGATTCGGGAACCACGCGAACAACTGCTGCTGGTACTGCGCCTCGCCCGTCGCGAGGTACATCTCGCAGGCGGCCCAGGCGAGTTCGTCGTCGTGCGTGTAGTGGTCGCCGTAGAACGTGATCTTCTGATACGCGCCGTCCTTGCCGTACTTGGCGATGGCGGCGGTCAGGAACTGCCAGCCGAGCTTGGCCTGCTGCAGGTACTTCGCCGCGGCGGCGGGATAGTGCGCGCGGAACTGCGGCGAGGAGCTGCACTCCGCGAGCGCGGCGACCGCGGCGGCGGTGACGGCGGTGTTCTTCGGCCAGACGACCTGCTGGTCGCCCTGGTCGGGCTGGGTCGAGGACTCGTACTCACGGTTCTTCGGATAGGTGAGGAAATAGAAGCCGCCGTCGGAATCCTGGATCTTGCAGAGGTAGTCCGCCTCGATCTTGGCCTCCTGCAGCACGTCGCTGATGCCGTCGCCGCTCTCGGGCAGGCCGAGATTGTCCATCGCCGCGACGCCCGGGATCGAGTCGACCGCGAAGACGAGGTAGTGGGTCAGCGTCGCGCTGTTGATCGTGTACTTGCTGTAGTCGCCCGCGTCGAAATGGCCGCCGGAAACATCGACGCTGCCCTTCCGGACGAACGGATAGAGCTGCGTGGCCTCGCTGACGAGGCGCGGCGCGATCTGCGTGGGATTGTCCGCGCCCTGCACGCCACCATAGCTGGCGATCGTCGCCCAGGTGAAAGCGAACTGCGGGTCGGACTGCGTCGGCACCAGCGCGGGCGCGGTGTGATCCGCCGCGTGGGTGAAGCGGGTGAAGGGCAGGGCGTTGCTCGTGCCCGAGCGCTGGTGATAGAGACCGAGCGCGTACGTGCGGGTGAAGCCCATCGCGATGCCGTCATCGATCAGGAACGGCAGCGAGGCGCCGAGGCCGGCGACCTGCAGCTGGTATTCGCCGGGCGTGGTGAAGTCGCTGAAGTCCGCCTGCAGCACCTTCTGATACGGAGCCGGGCTGGTGTTGTAGCCGACGTCGGCGCGGATCGAGAGACTGCCGTGATAGACCGCGGCGCCGGTGCGGGCGTCGATCAGCGCGAAGCCGGACGAGGCGGAGACGTTCATCTCGCCGAGATCGCCGAGATAGTAGCCGATCATCGCCTTCTTCGGCAGCGACGGCGCATAGCCTTCCTGGTTCACGTGGATGGCCGGGCTGTAGCGCTGCGGCTCGCAGAGCGCGCGGAACGTGGTCGTGGCGCCGTTCCAGAGGGAGCCGTCGGGGTTCGTGACCTGGACAACTTCGCCATCGGCGATCGGAGCGGAGAGTTGCAGGTAGAGGCTGTTCTCGACGCGCAGGTCGTACTGCTGCAGCGGGGCGGACAGGACGCGGCGCTTGAAGCCGACGCTCTGCACCCCGACCGCGCGGCCCGAGGCGACCACCGCGAACGCGGACAGCGCCGGAGTTGCGAACTGGCCGTTCGCCTTCACGAGATTCCAGGCCTGGAGCGGGCCGTTGCCGGGCTGCTTGGTGTCGATGAGCTTCAGCTCGAGCAGCGTCGGCGAAAGGATGTGGAGCAGGCTCTCACCGGGTTTCGGCAGCTGCAGCGCGGTGTAGTCGACATTGGAAAGCGCCGGAGCGGCGAGGGAGCCGGACGAAGAGGCGGTGCCACCCGTATTGGTCACGGGCACGGTGATGACGGGGGTGCCATTCGTGGCCGTGGAAGAGCCGGAGTTCGCAGAAGCTTCGGTGGCGACGCCCGCCTTGTCCCAGGTGACGCGGCCATCGTAGGTGGAGAAGCCCATGCCGACGATCGCCTGGCCTTCGAGGCCGACGTCGCGGGCGGAGACTTCGAGACGGACCCACTGGCCGGTCAGCGGCAGGGCGCCCACGTAGTGCCGGCCGGCGGTGCCGTCCGTGCCGTAGTTGATGAGATTGCCGCCCCAATAGGCGCGGTGCTCCCAGCCGTCCGAATTCCAGCTGAGCATCAGCTCGCTGGGCGGATTGGCGGGATCGAGATGGACGTAAGCGAAGAGAACTTCGCCGGTGCCCACGGGGAGCGCCGGGCTGGCGTAGTTGAAGAAGTGTTCATGCAGCCCCGCAGCGATCGCGGACTGGTGGGCGGCCGCGCCGGACGCCGGCTGCGGGTCGGAGGCGACCCAGGTCCAGGAATCGCGTCCGTCGGCCAGCGGAACCGCGCCGGCGGGCAGGCTGTCGTCGGACCAGACGGTTTCAGACGCGAGGCAACGGACGGTGGTGCCGGCGGCAAACAAGCAGAGGGCAAACAGTGAGGCGAAGGCCGCACGGGCAACGGAGGCAGGGAATAAGCGCATGACGCCGCCCATCCTAGGGGTCGGCGTTTTTCTCCTGTAGCCGTGTCGGTCCGATTATCGCGTCAGCGCCCGGCAGATTTTTTTGTCAGTGTTTGTCTGACACGCCTCCCGTAGGTGGAACGCGTTGTCCCCAACGCGTTGTTCGCTCCGTCAGAATTTAGACACCGATAGCAATTCCAGCGCGTTGGGGACAACACGCTCCACCTTCCGATCCGCCTTCAGGTTTGTTTCAAGCGAGGGATGGCCGCAAAAAGGCGCAGAAAACGCAAAAAGGATAACTGCCTCTTTTCGCGTCGTTTGCGCCTCTTTGCGGCCAACCAATCTGCGACGTCCGCAGCCTCGCTTGAGGCTAGCGACCGATGAACAGGATGTCCCAAAGCTGTGGCCCAGTCGGGCGCCGCGTCCTGGCGCAACTGTCGGCGTAGGGGCGTTCCTCGCGGACGCCCTCCGTGGTTCGAGGCTCAAACCGGGCGTCCGCAAGGAACGCCCCTACATCAAACCTTCGATCTCAGCCACACAGCTCAGCAGCAAGTGCTGCTGCTGCATATACTGCAGGGGACGTACTCCGGAGGAATAGCCGCAGAGGTGCAGACGACTCAAAACCGATCCCTTCTTTTTTGCGTCCTGTGCGCCTCTTGCGGCCAATTAATCCGAATCTGCCGCCGCTGCGGCGCGCATCGCCGACTGATTTGTGCACGCAAAAAAACGGCGAGCCCATGTGGCGGGGCTCGCCGTTCCTTTTTTCACGCGACCGCTTGTCGCTATCGCGGTGAAACGGTGACGCCGATGCCGATCGGGGTGGAGTTGCCCGAGACGATCCGGGCGCCGGCGTTGATGCCGACGGTGCGGGCGAAGGTGTCGAGAATGAGATTCACGTAGCGCGACATGATCCGCTCGGGGTTGTACGGCACGTAGAGGATGTCGCCCGGCTCGAGCTTCACGTCGGGCGCCTGGCCCTTGAGGATCTGGTCGACCCGGACGATCGCGATCTGCGGCTGCGCCATCGAGCCGCGGAGGATCGCGACGTTTTCCAGGCAGGCCTGCGGCGCCGTGCCGGCGCAGAGCGCAATCGCCTGGATCACGGTGAGCGAGCCGGCCATGCGCTCCGAGTGCGGCTGATTGACTGCTCCAAGAATGTGGACCTGCGGCGTGCGCACCGAGGGCAGAAAGATGAAGTCATCCGGCTGGAGATAGATGTTCTGTGACAATTCGCCGTCGCGGAGCAGTTCCTTGAAATCCACCGGGAGCACCTCGCCGCGGCGGATGACGAAGCTGTGCGCCAGATCCGCCGCTTCGGCGGGACCGCCCGGCGGAATCGGCACGCCCAGGCTCGCGGCGAACGCGGCATAGGGCGACGAGGCCGAAAGCCCGCCGGCCTGCGCCAGCGCGTCGAGCAGGGTGGTGGGGCCGTTCAGCGTGAAGATGCCCGGGCTCGTGACCCGTCCGAGCACCCAGACCCGCTGGCTCGCGACGTTACGCAGCGTAACGGACACGACCGGCTTTTCGCGGACGAATTTCTTCATCTGCTCGCCGAGGCGATCGCGCACCTCAGGCAGCGTCAGGCCCCAGACGTCGATGCCCGGCAGCAGATAGTAATAGATTTTCCCATCGGGTCCGACCGTGACCTTGGCCCGGCTCGCCGGATCGCCCATTACCTCGAGCTCGAGCTCATCGCCCGGGCCAACGTGAAAGACCGTATCGCTCGGCTTGAGCAGCGCGGGATCGAGCCGCGGCGCCGGCGCCGGTTCGAGCACCGCGGGCCTGGCTCCCGCCATCATCGCCGCCACTGGCGACTTCGCCTGCGGCATCGGGTTGTTGAAGCAGCCGGAGAGGAAGATGGCAGAGGAGGCGACAGCTGCGGCGAAGCCGAGGAGGCTGCGGCGGGATTTAAACGACGGCTGAGTCGCAGACGGATGGGCGGGCCGCCCGTCCCTACCTTGGTCGGAGGGAGAGTTCATGGCGTCACCGTGGTCGAGGTCCCGATCGCGTCAGGCACACCGGCACCGACATGGATGCTGGTCCAGGTGATGACGGCCGACTCGACGAAGGCCGAGGCGGCGCGGTCGAGCAGTTCTTCCGCGCGGGCCCAGGGACGATTGCTGATATAAACAACGTCGCCGGGCTGGAGTTCGAGATTGGTGTTCTTGCCCTCGAGCGCGCCGTAGGCGTTGACGCGGAATGTCTCCGGTTGGAGTTGGGAATTGCGGATCACGAGCACCCGCTGTTTCCAGGCGCGCTCGGTGAACCCGCCGCGATTGGCAATGGCGGTCAGGACGCTGGTCTGATCGTCGAAGGAAACCGCGCCCGGCGTGCGGACCTCGCCCAACACGTAGACCGCGCCGGCCGCACCGGCGGGAAAGTAGAGATAGTCGTCGGGTTCGAGCACGACGTTCTGCGAGAGGTCGCCGTGGACGAAGAGCTTGTCGAAATCCACCGGCATGCGCTTGCCGTGGCGCTCGATGAAGCTGTGGCTGAAATCGGTCGTCTCGATGACGTTGCCGCGGGAAATGCTCGTCTCGAAGCCGTGCGCGCGCGCGACCGCCTCGATAATCGTGATCGGCCGGTCGAGCGGATACACGCCGCGCTGCATGACGGAACCGAGCAGGTAGTAATGCTTGCTGTGAAAGGAGAGCGGCGAGATCGCGACTTGCGGCGTGCGGCGGTATTTCGCGAGCGCGGTCGTCACGCGGTCACGGAGCTCGTCCACCGTCAGGCCGGTCGCGGCGACGTTCTCCGCCTCGAGATACGAAACGCGGCCGTCAGGATCGACCGGCACGTCCTCGCGCGTGAGATCCGGCGATCCATAGAGTTGAAAGCGGAGCATGTCGCCGGGCCCGAGCGTCAGCCGCTTCTGCCAGTCCGCGCGCTGACTTGGATCAACGACGGAAAAGGTCGCCGACTGCACCGTCGCCGCCGGAGCTGTTTCGGCCGCTGTCGCGCGTGAAGGATGTCCGACGAAGACGAATGCCATCGTCACGGCGGCGGTCGCGGTCGCGAACCAGCGGCTGTAGCGTTCCTGGACGGGTACGGTGCGCTCGCGGTTGAGCACGGCGCCGACGAGGGGGCAGTCAGCGGCGCGCAGATTCGCGAGCTAGGCGCGGGTTTCGGAGGCGTCAGAGCTGTGGTCGTTGACCACCCAG
>CALFNJ010000501.1 GCA_937902865.1 uncultured Opitutaceae bacterium | reverse complement strand
GGCGAGGCGTCCCCGCCGAGCCGCGGCTCACCGGGACGGTTCGCCCTACCTTTCAGACCATCGATCCGGTTTCACACAGAGACACGGAGGACGCAGAGATCGGATTCACGCCGCCCACCAGGGACTCAGACATTCCAAATGGGAACCCGGTCGTCCCAAGGGACGCCCCTACATCCGAACCCTTACTTCTTTTCCTCGTTTTTCCCGGGTCCGAAGCTGCCGCTCTCCGCGGCTTTCACGAAGCCTTCCGTCACGCTCTTCAATTCCTCCCAGCGCGCGCGGATTTTCTTGGCCTCGTCCTTGGTGATCACGTTGTCCGCCGAGGAAACCGCGATCGTCGCGAGCATGTCGGCGAATTCCTGCACGATGTCGTTGGTGACCGGGATCAGCGGCCGGCCCGACGGAAGATTGTGCGGGTTGCGGATGTAGAAACCGTCCGCCTGCTCGCAGACCCATTGGGCCAGCCGGGCGTCGCCGGTGATGCGGATGAGCTGGCCGACCCGGTCGAGCGGGCTGCTGGCGCCGCTGCCGCTGTCGTCCAGCGGTGGCTCCGCCCACTTGTAGATCAGGGAAAGCGACAGGGCCATGTCCGCGGCGATCTGCTTCGCGCTGGTGCGCTTCAAGACCTCCTTCATCACCTCATGCGAGTCCATGCTCCGGCATGCTGCCCCGGCATAAGCGAAACGCAATCTCTCCGGCGTCCGGGCTAACAACCTGATAATTCCTCTGCCGCTCGACGTTTTTGCGTGCCTCTGCGTGCGGCTTTCTGGCAAACATAACGTCCCCATGAATATCCACGAGTACCAGGCGAAGGCGCTCTTTGAGAAATTTGGCGTGCCGGTTCCCAAGGGGGCCGCGGCCCGGACTCCCGAGGAGATGACCACCGCCCTGGCGCAGCTGCCGGAAGGCCCGACCATGGTGAAGTCGCAGATCCATGCCGGCGGACGCGGCAAGGGCACGTTCACCGACGGTTTCAAGGGTGGCGTGAAATTCTGCAAGACCAAGGCCGATGCCCGCGAGATCGCCGGCAAGATGCTCGGCAACACGCTCGTCACCATCCAGACCGGCCCCGCCGGCCGCAAGGTGCAGACGATCTACTTCACCGTCGCGAGCGACATCAAAAAGGAATACTACCTCGCCATCCTCCTCGACCGCGCCACGTCGCGCCCGGTCATCGTCGCGTCCACCGAGGGCGGCGTCGAGATCGAGAAGGTCGCCCACGACACGCCGGAAAAGATCCACAAGGTTTTCGTCGATCCCGCCTACGGCATCGCTGACTTCCAGGTGCGCGATCTCATCTCTCGCCTGGGCTTCACCGGCGCCGAGGCGAAGAACGCCGCCAAGCTCATCCGCCAGCTCTACGCCTGCTATTGGGAGACCGATGCCGCGATGATCGAGGTCAACCCGCTCATCACCACGCCGACCGGCGAGGTGCTGGCGCTCGACGCGAAGGTGTCGTTCGACGACAACGCGCTCTTCCGCCATCCCGAGATCGTCGCCCTGCGCGACCTCAACGAGGAGGACCCGAAGGAAATCGAGGCCTCGAAGTTCTCGCTCAGCTATATCGCGCTCGACGGCAACATCGCCTGCCTCGTCAACGGTGCCGGCCTCGCGATGAGCACGATGGACATCATCAAGCATTACGGCGGCAGCCCGGCCAACTTCCTCGACGTCGGCGGCGGCGCCTCGAAGGACCAGGTCGTCGCGGCATTCAAGATCATCCTCGGCGACGCCAACGTGAAGGGAATCTTCGTGAACATCTTCGGTGGCATCATGGACTGCAACGTCATCGCCACCGGCATTGTCCAGGCGGTGAAGGAAGTCGGCCTGAAGCTCCCGCTCGTCGTCCGCCTCGAGGGCAACAACGTGGCCGCCGGCAAAGCCACCCTCAACTCCTCCGGCCTCAAACTCGTCTCCGGCGACACGATGGCCGACGCCGCGCAGAAGATTGTGAAGCTCGTCGCCGCCTGAGGCGGCGGCGAGAAGTAGCGAGTAGTGGGTAGCGAGTAGCGAGCATCCAAATCCAGACCTTCCAACCAATCCGCCTTTCGCCGTCTCCTTGTTACTTGCCACCTGGTACCTGTTACTTCCTCCCCCACCATCATGCCCATCAAAGTCAAAGAATTCGCCTTCGTCTTTCACCCGATCACCGACGTCGCCCGCGCCCGCAAATTCTATGAAGGCGTGCTCGGCCTCAAGGTGGGCTTTCAGATCGAGTTCACCCCCGGCCAGTGGTGGATCGAGTACGACGTCGCCGGCCAGGCGATCGCGTTGTCCAACGCCATGCCGGGCGCCAAGAGCACCAGCCTGACCCTCGAGGTCGCCGATCTCGACGAGGCTCTCGCCACCGTGCGCTCCTCCGGCACGCCGATCGCCTTCGAGGTGCAGGAATTTCCCGTCTGCCGAATCTTCGGCATCACCGATCCCGACGGCAACCAGATCGGCCTCCATCAAAAGAAAAAGTGATCGGCCTGTCCCCCGTCTCCTGACTCCTGTCTCCTGATCTCTCCTCGTCCCCCGTCTCCTGATATCAATGTCCATCCTCATCACACCTGAAACGAAGATCCTGATCCAGGGCATCACCGGCGATTTCGGCGGCCGCCACGCGAAGCTCTCGCTCGACTACGGCACGAAGGTCGTCGCCGGCGTCACGCCGGGCAAGGGCGGGCAGTTCTTCGAACACGGCACGCACAAGGTGCCGATCTTCAATTCGGTGGCCGAGGCGGCCAAGGCAACGGGCGCAACGGTCTCCGCCGTCTTCGTGCCGCCGCCCTTCGCCGCGGACGCGATCCTCGAGGGCGTCGACGCGGGCCTCGATCTCGTGGTCGCGATCACCGAGGGCATTCCGGTGAAGGACATGGTCCGCGTGAAGCGCGCCATGCAGGGCAAGCCGACCCGTCTCGTCGGACCCAACTGCCCCGGTCTCGTCACTCCGGGCACGGGCAAGGACTCCTTCGGCGGCTGCCGCATCGGCATCGCCCCGGGCTACATTCACAAGAAGGGCCACGTCGGCGTCGTGTCGCGCTCCGGCACCCTGACGTATGAGGCGGTGTTCCAGCTGACCTCGAAGAACATCGGCCAGACGACCTGCGTCGGCATCGGCGGCGACCCGGTCAACGGCACGTCGCACCTCGACGTGATCAAGCTCTTCAACGCGGATCCCGAGACGCACGGCATCATCCTCATCGGTGAAATCGGCGGCAACGCCGAGGTCGAGGCGGCCCGCTGGATCAAGGCCAACTGCAAGAAGCCGGTCGCCGGCTTCATCGCGGGCGCCACCGCTCCCGCCGGCCGCCGCATGGGCCACGCCGGCGCGATCGTCGGCGGCGCCGAGGACACCGCCGCCGCCAAGATCGCCGTCTTCAAGGAATGCGGCATCGAAGTCGCCGCCACGCCTTCCGACATGGCCGACGCCCTCCTGCGCGCCGCCAAGGCCAAGGGCGTGACGCTGAGCTGATCTCTCCGTCACGACGCGGCCCGGCGCAGTCCCGGGCATTTCCGAACTCGATCGGGCGAAGCTCCACCGGCGCATGCACGGAGATCGCCCCAGTTCCACCGCACGCCTGATCGCGCGCGCCATGCTTCTCGCCGCCCAGGATCGGGACCGCCGGAGACTTGTGCCCGTCGATGCAGCCACCCTGCTCACCGGCATCCTCGCTGCAGACGGCCGCTCAGCCTGGTTCGACCTGCTGCTGCGTCATCCGTGGGCCGCCCGCTGGGCGTGGCGGTGCGAGCGATTGATCCTGCCGGGCATCATCGTCCATTTCCTCGCCCGCAAGCGCTGGATCGAGCAGCAGGTGCTGGCCTCGCTCCGCGACGGCTGCGAGCAGGTCGTCGTCCTCGGCGCCGGCTACGATACGCTCGCCGCCCGGCTTCATGCCGCCTGGCCAAAGGCGGATTTCTTCGAGCTCGATCATCCCGCCACGCAACGCCCGAAAACACAGGCGCTCAGCTCCGCCGGTCAGCAAGCCGGCGGGAATCTCTTCTTTCTGCCCGTGGATTTTGACGTCGAGCTTCCCCGCGAGACGCTGGCAGGCTTTCCCCGCTTTCAAGCTTCCCGCCGCACCTGCTTCGTCGCGGAGGGTTTGCTCATGTATTTCCCCGTTTCGCGCGTGACCGACCTCCTCCGCAACCTGGCCTCGACGCCGTCCTCCACCCTGATCTTCACCTTCATGGAACCGGCGCCGGACGGACGAGCGGCTTTTCGGGGCAACCGCGGCCTCATCAATTCCTGGCTGCGGCTGAGGCGGGAACCCTTCGCCTGGGCCTCCTCCCGCACCGGAGTGCAGGCCCTTTTCCCGAGCTGCGGCTGGCAAGTCGACGTGATCGCCGGACCCGACGATCTTCGCCGCGACGTTTTGATTCCTGCCGACTTGGGTCACGCCGCGTTGGCCGAGGGTGAATGCCTGGGACGCGCCTCGACGCCCGCCCTCCGCTCATGAATGCGCCCCACGTTGTCAACGACGTCCATTCGCAGCTCAATCCCACCCGCGTCGCCCGCGTGCTTGAGCCAACCGGTCTGCCCGCGCTCGTCGATTTGGTGCATCAAGCCCGTCGCGAGGGCGCCCAACTTTCGCTCTGCGGCGGACGGCACGCGATGGGCGGGCAGCAATTCGGCACGGACACCTGGCTCCTCGATTTGCGCCAGCACCGTTCCATTCACGACTACGATCAGGAGCGCGGGCTCGTCACCGCCGACGCCGGCATCCAGTGGCCCGAGCTCATCGACGGCTATCGTTCGCGCCAGAGCCCCGACAAGCCGGCCTGGGGCATTCGCCAGAAGCAAACCGGCGCAGATCGCCTGACTCTCGGAGGCGCCCTCTCTGCCAATGTGCATGGCCGCGGTCTCCGGCTTCCGCCGATTATCGGCGACGTGGAGTCGTTCCGCCTGATCGACGCCACTGGCGAGGTGCGCCACTGCAGCCGCACGGAAAACCGCGAGCTCTTCCGCCTGGCGATCGGCGGCTACGGCCTGTTCGGGCTCATCGCCGACGTCACCCTGCGCCTCGCTCCCCGCACCAAGGTCGAGCGCAGCGTCGAGATTCTCACGCTCGACGAAATCCTGCGCGTGCCCGAGGAGCGGGACACGCGCGACTGGCTGTTCGGTGACTTTCAATACTCGATTGATGAAAAGTCGCCCGACTGCCGGATCTGTGGAGTTGTCTCGGCCTACCGCCGCATCCCTGACGAGTCGCCGGTGCCAGATGAACAGCGGGACCTACGCGCCGCCGACTGGGAACGCCTGCT
>CALFNJ010000500.1 GCA_937902865.1 uncultured Opitutaceae bacterium | reverse complement strand
GAGATGTTCGGACGGTCTCCCCGCTCTGCATCTGGAACGGATCGGGCAGCGTGTTCTGACGCGGCAGAGCGTCAAAGTCCGGCGGGAGTTCACCGCTGGATTTTTGCCAGTCGGTCCACGGCGGATTGTCCGGGAGCGTCTGGAGCATCCAGGACAGATAATCCCGGCGCTGATCGGTGGTCATGGCACCAAGCTGGGCCGTGAGGAGGACGGCAAGGATGCCGCCGGCGATGATTTTTCGCATGGGAAACCTCGGGGGAGGAAAACGGGAAAGAAGGCGCGCGACTGCGCGCCTTCTCTCCCGGGGGGTTCGTTAAGACGGAGACTGGGCGATCAGAAATCAGCCCGCAAGCCGGTGTTGATCGACGTGCCGTATTTCTGGTTCTGCTGCACGCGATTGTCCGGACCGGTGGTGCGGAAGTCGTCGGGATTGTTGAAGGCGCGCCAGTCGAAGTAAAACGTGTACTTGCGGGCGAAGCGGTAGTTGAACGAGGCGTCCCAGCGGCCGTTGCTGCGGAAGTAGAGCCGCTCGTTCGTCGTGTTGTTCACGCTGCTCAGCCACTTCGTGCGCATGTTCCACTTCAGGTCCACGCGGAACCGGCCGTCGCTGTAGGTGAAGCCGGCGTTGTAGACGTTCGGATAGACGTTGGTCGCGCCGAGCGATCCCGGAGGCGGCGTCGAGTGCGCGTAGCTGTAGGCGAGGTTCGCGGAGAGGTTCTTCCAGCGGCCCGGCAGGAAGCGGAGGGCCTGGAGATAACCCAGCTCGAAGCCTTCCGTGCGGGTCGTCGCAGGAATGTTCTGCGTCGTCGTCACGGTGTAGCCCGCGTACTGGCCGTCGTAGCCGTTGTCCGCGCCGCCCGGGAGCGGGAACTGCACGCTCTGGGTGTAGTTGGAGATGTCCTTCCGGAACACCGAGGCCGTGATCTGGCCGGTGCTCTTGTCGATGTAATACTCCATGCTGATGTCGTAGCTTTTCGCGTTGAACGGCTTCAGGTCCGGGTTGGTCCGGCTGATCGTGAGGTTGGTGTCGTTCACCGTGTCGCCCGGGAGCAGGCTGCCGAAGTCGGGGCGGCCGATCGTCTGCGTGTAGGCCGAGCGCAGGATCAGGTTGTCCGTGAGGTTATAACGGGCCTGCAGGTTCGGATAGTAGTCGCTGTAGCTCGACTTGCGGGACAGCGGGAAGTACTGCGCCTTGATGAAGTCGGCCTGCTGCTGCGGCGTGAGGCCGGTCGGCGTCGTGACCGTGCGACGGCCCCAGCCGGAGCCCTTGTCGTAGGTGCGCTCCCAGCGGACGCCGGGCACGACGCTGAACTTGCCGATCTTGACGGTGGCCATGGCGTAGGCGGCGTCGATTTCCTCGTGGAAGTTGCGCAGCGCGCCGTAGAGGCCGGTGACGTCGTTGGAAGGATTGGCCGTGGCCGCCTCGGGATGGAGCGCGACGTAGTCGGCGAGTTTCTTCATGTCGATCCAGTTGCCGGGATCGATCGAGGTGAAGCCGGTCATGTTCCAGCGACCGGGCATGTGGTCGTCGGCGAACTGGCCGAGCGGCAGGGCGACGTCGTCCGCGGTGCCGAACGCGCCGTCCGGACCGGAGCCGAACGTGTAGCTCACGCCGGAGCCGGTGCGGGCCGCGATGCGGTCCTGGAGGTCGATCGCGACACCGGTCTGGACGGTGATCGGGAAATGCGCGTTGAATTCACGCTTGGCGTCGAGCTTGCCGCCCCACTTGCGGTCGATCGTGCTGCCGGCCGAGCCGCTCCAGGCGAGGCGGCCATAGTTGGCGATGTCCTTGTAATCCGCACCCGACGTCTGGCGGAGCGTGGCGTAGCTGTCGCTCTGGATGTTCGTCTGGATGAAGCCGATGTTCGTGACGTCATACGTCAGCGTGCCGCCACCGGCGAAGCCCGGGGAGATCGGGCTCCACGAAGCGTCGTGACCGAAGTAGCCGCCGTAGGTCAGGCCGAGGTCGCCGAGCTGCGTCTTGCCGCCGGCGCTGACCGCGTAGTTCTGGTTGTGCGAATTGCCCCAGTTGTAATTGGTCGTCTTCTGGATGCGGCTGCCCGTGGAGGAACCGGGACCGACCGGCGTCGCGTTGGGACGCGAATCGATGTAGTCGTCCGTGTTGCCATTGATCGCCACCGCCGCGGCGCCCGTGCCGGCGGTCTGGTTGGCGGCGAAGGTATTCAGGATGTGGGTGATGCCGAACAGCGTTTACTGCGGGCCTTCCTGGAAGTAATTGCGGAGATAGATCGAGGTGTTTTCCGAGACCTTGTAGTAGAGGTTCACCGAGTAGTAATCCTGGCGGAAAGCGGCGGACGCCTGCAGGAAGCGGGCGCCGGTGGCGATCGCCGGATTGGTCGTGGGCGTGGTCGAGTCCACCCGCTGGCCGGTGACGAGTGCCGGGACGAAGCTGTACGCGGGATTGTAGGTCGTGTTCCAGCGGTAGCGGGCGCCCTTGAGGAGCGAGACCGCGACGCCGATCGGGTGCTCGGTGCTCTGGCGGAACACCTCCGAGTAGTTGATCTGGCCGGTCGGGAACTGCGCGTGCAGGTAGTTGCCGAAGTTCGCCTGGTAGCTCGGGCCGAACTGGCTCAGCGCCGTGTTGATGTTCATGCCCAGGTCGACGCGGATGCTGCGACCCTTCTGGCTGAACGCGCTCTTGGAAACGAGATTGACCGAGCCGCCGAGCGAGTTGGCGGGCGACGACGAATCGGGGGCGCGGTTCACCTCGATCGACTCGACGTTGTTCAGCTGGACGTTGCGCATGTTGAGCGAGCGTCCGCCAAGGCCGGTGTTGGAGATGCCGTTGCCGTCGAGCGTGATCGACGCGTTGGTCGAGCTCTGGCCGCGCATGGTGAAGCCGACGGCGTCTTCGCCGCCGTAGTTGATCGCGAAGCCGGGCAGACTCTTGAGCAGCTCGGCCGCGTTACTGTCGATCAGGTCGCCGAACGCATCCGAGGCCACGATGCTCTTCATGTGCTCGGCGTTCTTCTGGTCGTTGATCGCGCGAGCCTGGCCCTCGCGGTCGCCGGCGACGGTGAACTGCTGCAGCTGGTAGACCTCGGACTTGAGCGCGAAGTCCTCGCGGCGGATCTCGCCGGGGGCGACGCGCACGTCGCGGGTCTCGGAATCGAGGCCGGTGTAGATCACGACGATCTTCTGGTCACCGGGCGGGACGTTGGAGAGACGGTAGCTGCCGTCGGCCTCGGTCGTGGCGGAGAGATTGGTCCCTCCCACCCTGATCTCGGCGCTGCGCAGGTACTGGCGCGACGCCTGGTTGGACACCGTGCCGATGATCACACCGGTGCCGGAAGAGGAGACTCGCGCCGCCGGGCTATTTGCCGGGCGGCTTGAGCCGTTTTTTTCCGCATCGGCCACCGAGGCTTCCCGTCGCACGGACAGCGAACCCGTTTTGTCGTCCTGCACGCTGACGAGCACCGTGCCCGTGAGCATCGAGTCGAGCGCTTCCTTCGGCGTCATCTCGCCCTTGACCGCGCGGGTCTGCACGCCTTCGACGGCGTCGGCGAGGAAGAGCACCTCGCGGCCGGACTGCTCGGCGAGCTGCTTGAGCGACCGGTCCGCCGGTCCGGACGCGAGATCGAATTGCTTCTTCGCGGTGAGCGATTCCGCCGCCATCGCGGCCGGCGACCATCCTAGCGCTCCACTGAGGGCAAGAGCCAGAGCCAGCAGGCTCCAGCGGGAGAAGACTCTGTTCAGAATTGACCGAGGGGTCTGGGGGTTGGTCATACTTTAGAAGTCGGATGGTGAGGCGAAATCTATTATCGGAATTTTCGAAATAGTGACGTTGCGCCTTCACGCGGACGGAAAAAGCCAAAATCGAGCAGCCGGACCACCGCCGTCGTGCGGCGCGAGCAATGTCGCGATTTGAATTTCGCAGGGATCCCGGAAGTTTACCCAGAGGCGCAGAGAACAGAGGAATCCCCTTGGCCGGCGGATCGTCTCCGCGCCTCTGCGTCTCTGGGGTGAAATCCGGATGGAGATATTCTCCGGGAGGTGGAGCGCGTTGACCGCAGCGCGCTTGAATCGCCTCCGCCGCCCCACGCGGACAGTGCGATCCAATGCGTTGGGATCAACGCGCTCCACTCCAGAGCCGGCGACGCTCGCGCCGGTCAGAATTCGGCGCGGAATCCGGTGTTGATCGACATGCCGGCGGTCTGGTGGAAGCCGATGCGGCGATCGAGCCCGACGAGGCGGAGATCCTCCTCGTTGAGGAAATTGCGCCAGTCGAAGTAGAACGTGTAGTGGCGGCTGAAGCGGTAGTTGAGGGAGAGGTCGGCGCGGTCGTTGTCGCGGAAGACCGTCTTCTCCCCGGTGGTGTTGTTGATGCTGTTCAGCCAGCTCTTCCGCATGTTGTAGCGCAGGTCGACGCGCAGCCGTCCGCCGTTGTAGGTCAGGCCGGCGTTATAGACGTCCGGGAAGATGCCGGTCGCGGCGCGGGCGCCGGGCGGCGGGCTGGAGCGGACGTGCGTGTAGGAGGCGTTCGCGAGCAGGTTCTTGAACAGACCCGGCAGGAACCGCAGCGCCTGCTGGTAGCCGAACTCGAAGCCGTCCGTGCGCGTCGTGTCGGGGATGTTGCGGCTTTCCGTCACGATGTAGCCCTCGTACTGGCCCTCATAGCCGTTGTCGGCGCCGCCCGGGAGGGTGAACTGGACGTTCTGGAAGTAGTTCCGGATGTCCTTGCGGAAAACCGACGCCGTCACGTTGCCGGTGTTCTTGCCGAAGTAATACTCCAGCGTGAAGTCGTAGTTCTTCGCGTTGAACGGCTCGAGCGCCGGATTGTTGCGGCTGATCGTCTGGTTCGTGTCGCTGATCGTGTCGCCCGGCAGCAGGCTGCTGAAATTCGGCCGGCCGATGGTCTCCGTGTAGGCGGCGCGGGCGATGAAGGAATCGCTGAAATCGTAGCGCGCCTGCAGATTCGGGTAGAAGTCGCTGTAGGTCGTGTGATTCGTCACCGGCCGGTACTGCGCCCGCACGAAATCGGCCTGCTGCTGAGGCGTGAGTCCGGCGGGCGTGGTCGCTGTCGCGCGCGTGAAGCCGGCGCCGCTGTCGGTCGTCTGCTCCCAGCGGAGTCCGGGCACGAAGGTCAGGCGGTTGAAGCGGATCGTGCCCATGAGATAGCCGGCGTCGATGCGTTCGCGGAAATCCTTCAGCGTGCCGTAGGTGTTGGTGACGTCGGTGACGAGATTCTGGGTCGCCGCCTCCGGGTGGGCCTTCACGTATTCCGCGA
>CALFNJ010000499.1 GCA_937902865.1 uncultured Opitutaceae bacterium | reverse complement strand
CCCACCGTCTGGTTTTACGAGACGAGAATCTGCTTCACCTGGTTATGGAGCTGCGGGCGGATCTGATGGAGGTGGCCGACGACATAGGCGTCATCGGTTTCGACGTAATGATAGGCGTGGATCATCAGCCGTCCGAGCCAGACGACGACGGCGAGCACGGCGACGATGAGCAGCACGGGCTTCGCATAGGCCGAGGCGCCGCGCCGGGTGGTGGTGGCGGCGGCAGTGGCGGGAGTGGAGGCTTCGAGGGACGAGGCATTCATGGCGATAAAGAGAAGGGAAATGGATTCTTAGTGAGCAGCGGCTGCGGCTTCGCGATTGCGGCCCTGGCCGAGGAGGAAAAGGAGCGGGAGCGTGATGACGAAGGCGATCGCGACGTAGCGGAAGACATCCGCGAACGAGAGCAGGTTGGCCTGGCCGTTGATGGTGTTGTCGACCATGCGGAGGGCCTGATGCTGGGCGCGAACGGGATCGCCGGAGTGGAAGATGAAGCTGAAATCGAAGATCTGCAGACGGCTGGCGAGCCCCGGTCCGAACGTCATCATCTGGGTGGTCGGACTGCCGCCGAGCGGGGAAACCTTCTCGACGAGGACGGCGCGGTGGACCGCCTCACGGTGGGCGAGCATGGTGGTGATGAGCGCGATGCCGATGCTGCTGCCCATCTGGCGCATCAGATTGTAGAAGCCGGAACCGGCGGAGATGTCGCTCTTCGGCAGCGAACCGAGCGTGGCGAGACTGAGCGGGACGAACATCGTGACGCTCCCGAGCCCGCGGAGGATGAGCGGCCAGAAGAGCGAATGCGTTCCGGTGGACGGATTGATGTCGGCGAGGAGAAATGCGGTCGCCGAGGTCATGAGGGCACCGGCGCCGATGAGGTACCGGGCGTCGATGCGACCGGCGAGCTTGCCCATCACGATCATCGTGACGGCGGAGGCGAACGCGCCGGGCATGAGCAACAGGCCGCTCTGCGTGGCGGAGAAATGCAGGTAGTCCTGCACGAAGACCGGCACGGCGAACATGACTCCGTAGAGCCCCATGCCGAGCACGAGTGAGTAAACACTGCCAGCGGCGAGCGATCGATGGCGCAGGACGCGCAGGTCCACGGCGGGATGGTCGATCGTCAGCTCACGCCAGATGAACAGGGCGGTGCCGATCGCCGCCCCGCTGGCCATGAAGATGATGAAATGCGAACTGAACCAATCCTCCGACTGGCCCTCTTCCAGCATCGTCTGGAAGCAGGCGAGGCCGATCGTCAGCAGGCCGATGCCGGTCCAGTCGACCGTCTCGTGCTCGAGCTGCGATTCCTCGTCGCGCGGCAGGAAGATCGACGTGGCGATCACCGCGAGAATGCCGACGGGCAGGTTGATGAAGAAAATCCAGCGCCAGCCGAGCGAGTCGGTCAGGTAGCCGCCCAGCACCGGCCCGAGCGCGGGACCGGCGATGACGCCGATGCCGAAGAGCGCCTGGGCGGCGGGTTGCTCCTTTTTCGGAAACGTTTCGAACAGCAGCGACTGCGCCTTGGCGAGGAGACCGCCGCCGCAGAGACCCTGGAGGACGCGCGCGGCGATCAGCATGCCGAGGTTGCCCGCGAGGCCGCAAAGGACCGATGAGGCGGTGAAGCCGATCAGGGAGAACAGCAGGTACTGCTTGCGGCCGAAGCGGTCGCTCAGCCAGGCGGTGAGCGGGATCATGACCACGTTGGCGCAGGCATAGCCGGTGGAGATCCAGCCGACCTCGGAAAGGGTGGCGCCCAGGTTGCCCTGGATGTCGGGCATCGCGACGTTGACGATGCTGGTGTCGATCACCTCGAGGATCGCGCCGAGCGCGGCGGTGATCGCGATGACCCACTTCAGCGTGCCGCGACGGGCCAGCTTGGCCGCGAGCGGCGAAAGCAGTCGCTCGTCGGACCCGTAGAGCCCGGAAATCGGCTTGCTCATGGCAGCGCGACCGCGCCGACAGCTCCGCGGAGGAGAAGGTCGACCGCGGCGATCCGGTAGCGGGTCGTCGGGTATTCCTGTTTGACGTGCGGGGAGGCGCGGCGGAGGACGCCAGTGAAAATCATACCGTTGAAAAGATCGGCGAGGACGACCGGGTTGACCGGCGCGGGAACCTGTCCGGCCGCGACGGCGGACTCCAGGCGGCCGATGAGCGCCTCGCGCAGCGGGCGGAAGATGGCCTTGAACACCTGGCGCTCATGGTCGCCGTGGTGATGGATCTCGCCGATCATCGCCCGGATGAGGGGAAGGTTGTCGCCCAGCAGCTTCTCATAGCTCCGGGCGTGGGCGAGGAGGTCGGCCCGCAAATCGGCGGTCGGCCGGGGCGGCACCGGGGCGGGGCGGGGCGCGGCGGCGCCGAAATTCTGACCGACGACGGCGTCGAGCAGCGCCTCCTTGGTCTTGAACAGCCGGAAGAGCGTCACCTCATTCACCCCGGCCTCCCGGGCGATGGCGCGCGTCGTCGCCCCGGTCAGCCCGTCCCGGGCGAACACGCGCGCCGCCGCGTCCAGCAGACGCTGGCGGGCAGGCGGGAGGGAGGCGGGCGGGCGGCTCATGTATGCAAGTGGTTACTTGCATGAAAACCAGCCGGGGCGGAAATACAAGCCGCTTGTGCGGGAATTTCTACCTAGTGCTGCAGCCCGAATTTCACCACAGAGACACAGAGACGCAGAGAAAACCGAACTTCGTGATGGCCGCAAAGAGGCGCAAAAAAACGCAAAAATGGAACGGATGATTCCGGGTATTCTTTTGTGTTTTTTGCGCTGTTTTTGCGGCCAATGCCGGCTTTCTCCGTGTCTCTGTGCCTCTGTGGTGAAATTCCGAAGGTTGGTCCGAGTTAGAGACGAGGGTGATATTGCCGGGATTCTTTCCTGATTTCCTGAGTTCCAGATAACTAAACTGCGATCGCATCAATCCGCCGCTTGAAAGTCGGCGGATTTTCATGCCCTGATGGCGCCATGCTCCAGTCGCTCCGCATCCGCAATCTCGCCCTCCTCGAGGAAGTGTCGCTGGAATTCGAGGCCGGCTTCACCGCGGTGACGGGCGAGACGGGCGCGGGCAAGAGCATCCTCCTGGGGGCGCTGGCGCTGCTGGCGGGCGAGCGGGCGGACAAGACCGTCATCCGCCAGGGCGCCGCCGCCGCGGAAGTGGAGGCGGCGCTGTTCTTCGTCGATCCGCGCAAGGTGGACGCGCTGCTGGCCGAGCTGGACCTGCCACCCTGCGAGGACGGCGTGCTGATCCTCAAGCGCAGCGTGCCGCGCGACAAGGCGCCGAAGCTCACGGTCAACGGCAGCCTGGCGACCCTCGCTGCGCTGCAGCGGCTGGGCGAGCACTGGATCGATTTCCACGGACCGGGCGAGCCGCGGCGCCTGTTGAAGGAGCATTGCCAGCTCGAATTGCTCGACCTGTTTGGCCGGGCGGGTGAGACGCTCGCGGAGTACCAGGTGAAATACCGCTTCTGGCGAGACCTCCTGGCGGAGCGGGACCGGCTGACGGGTGAAACGAAGCTGACGCCGGATCAGATCGAATTTTTGCAGAACCAGCTCTCGAAGCTGGAGGCGCTCGAGCTCACGACGGAGGCGGTTGACGCCCTGGAGCGTGATTTCCAGCGGATGAATCGCGCCCAGGAACTGATCGAGCTTTCCCAGGCGCTGGCGGCCGGCTTGACGGGTGAGGAAGGATTGCAGGGCCGCCTGGCGGCGCTGCTGCGCGAGGCGCGGCAGCTCGAAGGCATCGATCCGGCGAGCAAGCCGCTCGGAGAACGACTCTCGTCGGTCGCGGTCGAAGTGAATGACCTTGGCGCGGAGTTCGAGGCGCTGAGCCAGCAACTGCAGTTCGACCCTGAGCAGGCGGAGCAGCTCGCCAGTCGGATGAACACCTGGCTCGAGATGAAGCGGAAGCACGGCGGCGATTTGCCCGCGGTGCTCGCGGCTCGGGAGGAACTCAAGCGGCGCCTGGAAGTGCAGGGTGATCTGGCAGGGACGTTGGCGAAGATCGACCGGCAGATTGCCGACGCGGCGCGGGCGGTGAAGAAGGAAGCCTCGGCGTTGCGGGCGCTGCGCGAGAAGGCGGCGAAGGACCTTGCCAAGGTGGCGGCGAAAGGGATCGCGCAGCTCGGCTTCAAGAAGGCGGATTTTCAGATCCGGATCGTGCCGTTGCCGGAACCCGGTCCGACGGGGGACTGCGGCTGCGAATTCATTTTCTCCCCCAATGTCGGCGAGGCCCCGCTGCCGCTGAACCGCATCGCCTCGAGCGGCGAGCTCGCCCGCGTGATGCTCGCCCTCAAGACCGTGCTGGCCGACATCGATGGCGTGCCGCTGCTGGTGTTCGACGAGGTCGATGCGAATGTCGGCGGCGAGATCGGCCGCGTGG
>CALFNJ010000498.1 GCA_937902865.1 uncultured Opitutaceae bacterium | reverse complement strand
GCGACATGGCGATCAAGTTCAACCAGACCTACGCCGAAACCTTCGTGGTGCCTGAACCCGCGATCCGCGAGGAAGTCGCCGTAGTGCCTGGTCTCGACGGCGGCAAGATGAGCAAGAGCCGCGGCAATACGATCGAGCTTTTCGGTGAGGAGAAGGCCGTCCGGAAGAAAATCATGGGCATCGTGATGGACAGCCGCACACCCCAGGAGCCGAAGCCCGACGCCGACAAGAACCTGGCCATTCAACTGCTCCGCCTGGTCGCGCCCGCGGACGTCGCGGCCGATTACGAGAACCGCCTGCGCGCCGGAGGGCTGGGCTACGGCGACCTCAAGAAAGGCCTGTTCGAGCACTACTGGAATTACTTTGCCGCCGCCCGCGCCCGACGCGCGGAGCTCGTGGCTGACCAGGGCTACGTCGAGCGCGTGCTGGCCGAGGGTGCCGATCGCGCGCGCGCGGTTGCCGACAAGGTGTTGCAGCGAGCGCGGCAGGCGAGCGGACTGGGCTCGCGTTAGTTGCACGTCCGCTCTCGCGACCAGCGCTCCTCTTTTCAAATTTTTCGCCATGAAAAACGTCCAATGGACCGGAATCCACGGCAAGGAGAAGCTGGAGTTTAAGGATAACCAGGAGCTGGAGGCCTACTACGAGGAAAAATACAGCCATGGCGGCTACGAAGGCGGCGGCTGCGTCCTCTACGGCGTCAACATCAGCAAGCTGTACCACGAGGCGCGCTATCGCACGGCGCTCCACTTCCTGGAGCCGCAACCGCAGGATGTCATCCTCGATGCCGGCTGCGGTGACGGCGGCCTGTCGATCCAGATCGCTCCACGCTGCGGCACAGTCCATGCGATCGATATCGCGGGCAACGCGCTCAATCCCGAGTACCGCAGCATCCCCAATTTGAAGTTCCAGAAGATGAACGTGGAGGCGCTGGCGTTTCCCGATGCCTTCTTCGACCGGATCGTCTCGGTGGAAACGCTCGAGCATCTCATCGACCCGAAGAAGGCGCTCGCGGAATTCCACCGCACGCTCAAGCCCGGCGGCCGTCTCGTCCTGACCTATCCCACGGTCAACCGCACGCTGATGCAGCGGCTGCAGCGCAAGCTCGGCATCGGCTGGCATCTCGACATCTCCGAGCACCTCACGGAATGGACCTACGCGGACGTCGTGAAGCACACCCGGGCCGGCGGCTTCGAATTCCTCGCGGCCGAGGGCATTGCCTTCGATTTCGGCCTGTTCGGCTGGCCGAAATACAAGTCCCGCCTGTTCGCACAGATGATCACGAAGCTCTCGCTCGGCATCCGCTGCTTCCCGCGCAACTCCTCCTTCGTCTCGATTTCGTTCCGCAAGATCTGAGCAACGAAGAACCGATTCCGAGGTAGGGCGAGCCGTCCCGGTGAGCCGGGTGCACGATCCGGTAAATTCAGAAGCCAGGAAGCCAGGAATTTTTCTTGGCTTCCTGGCTTCTGAATTCAACCGGATCGAGATTTCCTCGGTAGGAATTTCGGAAGGTTTCACCCAGAGCGCACAGAGCACATAGAGAAAGCCAATGTTCCGATCTCTGTGCTCTCCGTGTCCTCTGTGCGAAACCGGATCGAAATCGAATCTTCGTTCCCTTCGCGGTCACGCGTGAGCCGCTCCAACTCGGTCCGTCACACGATGGCCGTCGGCGGTGGCTCGAGTCGGGCGATGGCCGCCATGATGCGGTTGCTTGCGACTTGATAGCGCTCCTTGCCCGCGGCGGGATCGTCGTAGTCGGCCGCCGCCATCGGCTTGCCGTACACGACGCTTACCTCGGTGCCGAAGCGCGGCAGCTTGCCGCCTTTGCCGAGAGCCTCGAACGAACCGAAAATGCGGGCCGGCACCACCGGAACCTGGGTGCGGCAGGCGAACAGGCCCACGCCCGGTTTCGCGTCCTGGAGCTGTCCGTCGCGCGAACGCGTGCCCTCGGGAAACATGATGATGACCTTCTCTTCCTTCAGCGCCTGCAGCACGCGCTTGATCGCGCCCACGTCGGAGCCGCCGTCGCGGTCCACGGGGATCACCCCCACGGCATTCAGCCACCACGAGGCAAAGCCGGGCGTCCAGAGCGTCCGGCGGGCGAAAAACGTGACCTGGCGCGGCATCACGCTGCCGACGATGAACGGGTCGAGGTGGCTCGCGTGATTCGCCGCCAGGAGGAATCCACCGGAGCGCGGCAGATTTTCGAGGCCGGCGACGGTGCCGGGAAAAGCGACGCCGTATACCGAGGCCGCGAGATAGTGTGAAATGCCGTAGACCGGCGACATCTCCGCCTGAGGCAGCGTGGCGCTCATGCGGCGGCGAGGCGCGCGGCGATCGGGCCGGCGAGGCGCTCGACCACCTGGTCGAGCGTAAGATGCGTGGTGTCCAAGGACGTGGCGCCGGGTGGACAGGTGAGGGGAGAGGTCTTGCGCGACGAATCCAGGCGGTCGCGCTCCGCGATCGAATCCTGCTGCCCTTCGCTCGCGCGGCGCCGCGCGCGTTCCGCCGGATCGGCCTGGAGAAAGAACCGGAAATCGGCGTTCGGAAAAATCACCGAGCCGATGTCGCGGCCTTCCATCACGAGGCCGCGGAAATGATGGTCGCGGGCGACGTCCGCGAGGCCGCGCTGGTACGCGAGTAGCGCGGTGCGCAGTTCGGGGATGGCGGCGAAGTGCGAGACGTTTTCATTCACCGCGCGGCTGCGGATTTCCTCCTCGAGGACGCGCCCGTCGACTTCCATCTGCGCGCTGCGGCCGTTCAGCCGGGTGCCGAGCTTCAAACTGGCCAGCGCCGTTTTCACGGCCGGCAGGTCGGCCGGCGCCACGCCGCGCCGCAGCAGGTCCGCGGTGACCGCGCGGTAGAAGGAGCCGGTGTCCACGTGCAGCAGATTGAACCGTTCGCTCAGGATGCGCGCCGAAGTCGATTTGCCGGACGCGGCGCCGCCGTCGATGGCGACGATGATGAAGGGGGAGGCAGGCATCAGTTTCCCGAAGATTTTTCGCGCAGCGCGCCGAGCAACTCAAAAAAGTTGGGAAAGGTCTTCGCGCAGCAGCCCGGGTCTTTGATCGATAGCCAGGGACGGCCGTTTTTCAGGAGATCGTGGCAGCCGAGGATGCCGAAGCTCATCGCGAAGCGGTGATCGTGGTAGGTCTCGATCTCGACGCCGGTCGTCAGCGGCCGCGGGGAGATCGTGAGCGCGTCATTCTCCTCTCTCACGTCCTGGCCGAGTTTCTTCAGTTCTCGCGCCATGCCCGCGACGCGGTCGGTCTCCTGCTTGCGGGTGTGAGCGATGCCGGTGATGCGCGTCGGCCCATCGAGCAGCGGCGCGATCGCGGCGAGGGTGAGGAAGGTATCGGAGAAATTGGAGAAATCCTGGGTCACTCCCGGGCGCGGCGAACCCGCCTGGAAGCGGATCTCGATCCCGCGGCCTCCGGCGGCCGGAGCCACCGTCGCGCCCGTCCGCTGCGCCACCTCGAGGAACGCGGTGTCGCCTTGGAGGCCCTGGCCGAGCCCGTGGAGGCCGGGCAGGGTGAGGGAGCCGCCGACCACCAGGGGCAGGGCGACGAAGTAGCTCGCCGCGGTGGCATCCGATTCGATCGCGTAGGCGCCCGTTTTCCGGGTGTACCGGGCCGCGGCGGGAATGAACACGACGTCGCCCTTGCGCCGCTCGACGGGCGGTTGGCCGAAATCCTTCATCAGTCGCGTGGTCATCTGCACGAACGGCCAGCGGACGCCACCGACGAGCGTGATCTCCACGGCCTTTTGCGCCAACGGAGCCACCATGCACAGCGCGGAGAGCATCTGGCTGCTCTCGCTCGCGTCGAGACTCACGGGGCCTCCGAGCAGCCCGCGCGCATGGATCTCGAGCGGGAAAAAGCCTTCCTCTCCGGTGCAGCGGACGTCCGCCCCGAGGGCGCGCAGCGCGCTGATGAGGCCAGCCATCGGGCGCTTCCGCATCTGCGGCACGCCGTCGATCCGGTAGACACCGCGCGGAGCCGCGGCGCACAACGCCGTCAGGAAGCGCGCTGCCGTGCCGGCGAGGCCGACGAACAGATCGACGGGTTCGCGACTCGCGAAGGCCGCGCGTTGATTCGAGACGGCGAGGGTCTGGGCGGCTTCGTCGGCGGCGACGCCGAAGCCGATCCGGCGCAGCGCCTCCGCCATCAACCGCGTGTCTTCGCTGAACAGCGCATCCGTCAGCAGGACGGGCTGATCGCACAACACCGCGAGCAGCAGCGCGCGATTGGTCAGGCTCTTCGATCCTGGCAAAGCTGCTGAGCCGCGCACGGGACGCGTGAACGGCTGGATCGGCAGAAGGTCAGGAAGCATGGAGAAACCCCAGCGTCACCGAGCGCCTCCCATCCGCCAAGGCGTTTTTTAGTCGAACCAAGCTTCGGCATTTCACCACAGAGGCACAGAGGCACGGAGAAATTCTAATCCAGATTCGTTTGAAGGGATCGGTCTCTGTGTCTCCGTGCCTCTGTGGTGAAATGCCGAGGATCGAGGGTAGGGACGCGCGGCCCGCGGGTCTGGGATCGAGGATTGACGGCGCCAAAGCGGACGGCCGGCCGCTCGTCCCTACCTTCAAGCCTCTGCGCGAGATCCGAGGATCGATGCCTGGCACTATGGCCGGAACTTCTCGCGGTAGGCCTTGCCGCGTTCGAGGTGCGCGACGACTTCGAGGTAGTCGCGGTTCGACAGCGCGGAATGGAAGGCCTGCAACTCGTCCTGGTATTTCCGGAGGGCGCGCAGCACTTCATCGCGGTTCTGCTCGAGGATCGTCCGCCAAAGCTGCGGATCGCTGCCCGCGATGCGCGTGGTGTCGCGCAGGCCGCCGCCCGCCTGATTGCGCCAGGCATGATCTTTTTCGGAAAGGAAAGCGCAGAGCGTCGACGCGATGACCTGGGGAAGATGACTGATGTGAGCGACAATCTCGTCGTGCTGGTCGGGCGTGACCGTCACGACTTCCGCGCCCAGATCATGCCAGAAGCGCACGACTTTTTCGGCGGCCGCCGGATCGGTCTGCGGCAGCGGCGTGACGAAGCACGGACGACGCTCGAAGAGGCTTTCGCTGCCGTGTTCCCAGCCGGTTTTCTCGGAACCGGCCATGGGATGGGCACCCACAAAGTGAGCCGCGTTGCCGATGGCCTCGTGGCCCGTCCGGCTGATTTCACCTTTCACGCTGCCGACGTCCGTGACCACCGCATGCTTCGCCAGGTGCGGCGCGATTTGCCGCACAAGGGGCACGATCTGATCCACGGGAGCCGCAATCACGACCAAGTCAGCACCACGCACCACTTCGGCCGGCGTATCGGCGACGGCATCGCACCAGGGCTGCTCGCGCAGCTTCACCCGGACTTCGGGCCGCCGCGCCCAGATCACGATCCGCGAGGCCACGCCGCGCGCCCGCGCCGCGCGAGCGACGGAACCGCCGAGCAAACCGGGAGCGAGGATTGCGAGTGTCAGGGCCATCGCGGCCAAAAACGCAAAAAGCGGCAAAGCTGTCGAGCGTCGTTGCGCTGGGGCGGCTTCGGCAGCCTTGAAAAATGGCGCGGTGGAGGTGACTCGAACACCCGACCGGCGGTTTAGAAAACCGCTGCTCTATCCAGCTGAGCTACCACCGCTCTCGTCTCGGGCAGGTTGTCGGTGGCTTGGAGAGGGACAAGGGGAAAGTCGGAGACGTTCCCGGAGGCTCGCACAGAGGCGCGGAGGCGCAGAGGTCGATCGGTTGAATAGGAAAAGGCGGGTTCTCTGCGCCTCCGCGCGAGATTCCGAAATTCCGAAATTTTGGACTTTGGATTTTGGAGTTTGGATTTTTCCCAAACCTCCGGCGCCCGGCGCGAAGCGCGAGCTCCCTTGGTACTTGTTACCTGACTCTTGTTACTTTCCCGCCTCAGGCCTCTGTCGCCGCGTGGACGCTCCGCCAGAGCTCGGCCTCACCCGGATGACCGTGGGCGCGCAGGCCGGCGAGGATGGCGTCGAGCGTCGGCTCGACGACTTGGTGGCGCGGGTCGGCGGGAAATTCCGGGCGCAGCGCGCGGGTGAGCGCCCAGCAGGCCCAGGCGCGCCAGGCGCGCTGGTCGCGGCGCGGGGCGTTCATGCGGTCGGCGTAGTGCTGGAAATGCACGCGCGGATTGCCGAGGAAAACATCCGGCGGCGTGTGGCGCAGCAGCCAGACCATCGCGCCGTAGGGCAAAGGCCAGGCATGGAGCACCTCTTCGTTGCCCTGCAGTTCCGCCCCGAACGCCCGGTCCAGGCAGAGCACGGCGCGCGCGGCGTGGCCGCGCTGCCAGAGGGAATGCGCATACTCGAGGCAGTCGTGATAAAACTCTGCCCCGCGTTCGTCCTCCCGATGGATGTGCAGCGTCCGCCAGTTCAGACCTGGCCGCGGATCGGGAAGGTAAGGACAAGGGTTCATCGGGAGACAGGAGATGGAGTCAGGAAACGGATGAATTCAGAAGCCAGGAAACCAGGAATCTTTCGTGGCTTCCTGGCTTCTGAATTATTTCTCCGGATTCGGGGTCCCGGTTGTTTCCGAATTGATCAATCGGTGCGCCTGCCTCCGTCCTTCTTTGGTGCTTGTTCCTTGGCCCTTGCGATTTCCCGCCGTGGGCCGGCGGATGTAACTTTCGCTTGGCGCGTGACAACGTTTGGGCGACAACCGGCGACGCTGAATCCCTCGCCCGATACTTCTTCCGCCGGCTCCCTTCCGCCTGATCCGACGCCGGCGTCTGTCGCAGCGACCGACGAGGTGCATGCCATTCCGGCGTGGCGGCGGGTGGTGCTCTCGCCGCTGACGCTGCTGCTCCGGATGTGGGGGCGGTCGCTGCGGCTGGAGTTGTCGGAGGAGGATCGGCGCAATATCACGAAGCGCGACGAACCCGTGGCGATCGTCCTCTGGCACAACCGCCTGTTTCTCTCGGCGGAGATCGTGCGGCGCTTTCGTCAGGGCCGTCCGGCCTACGCGCTGGTGAGCGCGAGTCGCGATGGCGCCTGGCTGCATGCCTTTTTTTCGACGGTGGGGCTGAGCACGGTGCGTGGTTCGAGCAGCCGGCTGGGACGCGAGGCGGCCTCGGCGCTCGTCGAGATGCTGCGCGCGGGGCACGACATCGGCATCACGCCGGACGGCCCGCGCGGACCCTGCTACGAATTGAAACCCGGTGGACTCATCGTCGCCCGGCGCACGCGCACGCCGCTGCTGCTGATCGGCGGCGAATTCACCTCGGCCTGGCAGCTTCGGAGCTGGGACCGCTTTTATGTGCCGCGGCCGTTCTCCCGGATCCGGCTGCGCTGTGAACACGTCCCGGCGGCAGACATCGCGGGCGACCGCGACGAAGCGGTGGCCCGCGTGCAGGCGCGCCTGCTGGCGATCAATCGGGACTGAAATTCAATCCGATTCGGAAGTTTCACCACAGAGGCACGGAGACACAGAGAAAACCTTTCGGTAGTTGTTCGATCTCTGTGTCTCCGTGCCTCTGTGGTGAAACTTCCGAATCAGCACGACGGCGGCGCTGACCTCAGAAAACGGGCGTGATCGCCATTTTCGTGCCGGGGGTGATGACGAAGTCGTCGCCGGCGCACCAGATCAGATCGTTGATCAGAAATTTGCAGACCACGGGGCTCGCCGCGTCGGGGATCGAGACCGACCACCGGTCGTCCGCGACGCAGTTCATCGCGATACCCTTGTCCCAGCTGAGGCCGGGACCGACGCCCCGGATGTGGAGCGTGTTGCCGAAGCCCACATTGACTTGGGCCGAGATCACGGTGACGACCGCCCTGGGCGCCGACTTCTTGACGGCGGGGGCAGGAGCGGGCGCGGGCGCGACGCTGGCGGCGGTCTTGCGCGACTTCGGTGCTGCGGTTTTCGCCGGGGCGGGCGTCTTGCTGACGATCTTGGTCTTCTTTTTCATGACAGTGCTCTGGCGTGTGAACGTGAATCGGAACGGTCGGAATGTCCGTCCTGAAAATCGACCCATCAATAGCATTCTGGGGGCCAAGCGCAAACGACGGTGCGATTTTTCGCTCCTGTAACATCCGTCCGACGGAAAGATTTGCGCATCGGGACTTAGCCCCGGGGCCGCGGTGGGATTATCTGGAACGCAGGAACTCCTGAATCCCGACGTCAGCATCACCACGAAATCCCCCAAAAACACGAACTCACAGGCCTCGGAAATTTTGGGCCCACGGAACACACAGAACACACGGAAAGAAGGAATCTGAATTCCGTGTCATCGGTGTGTTCCGTGGGCAACCCTCCGGCCTGTTGAATTTCGCGGGGAAACGGCAGGGACTCACTGCGGCGGCATGAGAAATTTCACACCGGTCGGCGTATGGACCGGCAGGGTCTGGCCGGTGGGCGCGGGGATGCCGGTGTTCGGATCGATGGAGAAGACGGCGATGTTGTGCGTGTCCTGATTGCCCGCGATCAGCCAGCGGCCCGAGGGATCTAAGGCGAAGCCGCGCGGGGTGCGTCCGCCGGAATTCACGTGGGTGATCGCGCGCAGCTTGCCCGCCGCGTCGATCGCGAACACGGCGATGCTGTGATGACCGCGATTCGACGCGTACAGCCAGCGGCCCGACGGATGCACCAGCACTTCCGCGGCGGTGTTCATCCCTTTGAAATCGGCCGGCAACGTCGAGATCGTCTGCAGCTCTTTCAGCGTCCCGGCGGCGCGATCGTACGCGAGCACGGTGACGGTGTTGTCGATCTCGTTGACCGTATAGGCGATCGTGCCGTTCGGATGAAACGAGAGGTGCCGCGGCGCCGAAGCCGGATGCATGGTCACGAAGGGTGGCTCGGCCGGACGCAGCGAACCGGCTTCCGGGTCGAAGCGGTAGATCCTGAGCTGGTCGGTGCCGAACTCCGCAGCGATCGCGAGACGGTTGTCGGGCGTGACGTTGAACGAGTGCGCATGCGGTCCGGCCTGCCGCGGATTCGGGCCCGAGCCGGTGTCCTGGACGAAGGCCGAGGCCGGCCGCAGCGAACCATCCGGAGCGAGCGGCAGCACGGCGACGCTGCCGCTGCCGAAATTGGCAACGAGCAGGTTTTTCCCTGTGTGATCGACGCTGAGATGGCAGGGGCCGGTGCCGCGGCTGGGAACCTGATTCAAAAGCGTGAGCCGGCCAGTCACCGCGTCGATCGAGAACGCGCTCACCGTGCCCGTCGGCTCGCCGTTGAGCTGATAGATCTCGTTCGCGGCGTACAGAACGCGGCCGGATTGCGAGAATGTGACATAGGTCGGGTTCGGCGTCTCCGCCGCGAGGCCGAGCGCGGTCAGCCGGCCGGTTTCCAGATCGATGCGGAAAGCGTAGATGCCCTTGCTCCGTTCACCGGGCGCATTGGCCCGGCTCGGGATCAGCAATTCGCGGTCGGTGTAAGTTCCGACGTAGACAAGGCCGGTCGGAGCGGCAGACCAGGCGGAGGAGTGCACGAGGAGAGAAAGCAGGAGCAACAACGACAATCGTTTCATGGGTGGGGAAGAACGGCCGAAAGGGCAGGAAAGCCCTGTGAGCTTCGACCGCCGGCGCCCAACCTTCAACGCTCAACCTCCCACGCGGTTTCGTGATGCGCCGGCTATCTCAAAAACAGACCCATCAGCACCAGGTCGTCGTATTGCCCGTCCACTAGAATTCCCCGCTGTTTCGTGCCTTCGGTCTGGAAGCCGACTTTCCGATAAAGGGCCAAGGCCGGTTGATTGGAGGCGCGCACGACGAGCTCGATTTTTTCGATCTGCCGACGGCGGGTGGCGGCAATGACGGCCTCGAGCAAGTGAAAGCCGATCTTCCGGCCGCGGTAGGCGGCGAGCACGCCCATCCCGAGAACCGCAACATGGGTGTGGCCGAACCTTGCGTCCGGTATTGCGTCGCACCATCCCACCACAGCGCCGCCATCTTCGGCTACGAATTGGGGGATGCCGGCACGGATATTTCCTTCCACGAAGGCGCGCACCTTTTCGATCGGTGGTGCTTCCGCCCTCGCCAGGTAACGCCGCTCGCGGCACACCGCGTCCAAGGCAGCCCGGAAGCTCAACGCATCGGTCTCTCGAATGGGGCGGATGGGGATCGCAGTGGCGTCCAGTTTATAACTCACGACAGCAGCGTAGGTAAGCCGCGTCGGCCACGATTCCAAGGTTCGAATCCCCGTTGGAACCTAAGTGGTGGACCAGATCGGGATCAAACCGACGACCT
>CALFNJ010000497.1 GCA_937902865.1 uncultured Opitutaceae bacterium | reverse complement strand
TGTCACGCCACGGCCCAGAGCGCCGGATCAGATCGCCGGACCAGTGGGGCGCGGGAGCTCCTCGAAGCTCTGGCGCAGCAGCTTCATTGCCGCCTGATATTCATCGGAGGCGGTTTCATTGCTCAGCAGCGTGAAAATGAAGAAGCAGCCGGACCAGGCCTTGAGACCGGTGGTGACCTTGAGATAATCGCCGGGAGGCACCGGCAATTTCTTCATCAGATTCGAGTCGGTGAAGACGCAGTACATGCCTGAGCCGGAGTGGGGAGAGAGGTCCTTGAAGGCGTAGTCCTTTTCGACCGAGTCGCGCGCGTAGGGCAGGGAAGTGTCGGCGATGAAGGCGCGCTGGTCGTCTTCCTTGGCGAGGCGGCCGTCGGGGTCCGGCAGGAAGGAAACCACCAACTCCATCTTCAGTCCGGGATCGGTGATCTTGATCGTCGCCAGGCCGCGTCGATCGATCCCGCTGGCGTACACATAATTTTCCGGCACCTGGATCGAAACGCGCCGATGGTCGAAGAGATCGAGCGTCTCCTCCTTGGCGAAGGCGGCCGAATCCGCGCCAAAAGCGGCGAGGCCGGCAAAAAGGAGGAGGAACGTTTTCATCGCGAAGGAGGCCGGCGCGCTCGGCGCTTACTGACTGTAGCTTATAGAAATGCCGCTCGGGGTGGTGACAGTGATGGCGACGCCTTGGTGGAATTGCATCTGGGTGTAGTCCTCGCCGTCCACGGGGACGATCGCCTTGACGTACAACGTTGGACCAACGAGGTCGGCGTAAGTGGCATGATTGGTGCCATTTTCCAGAAAGTACTGGTCGGCCGCGGCCCCGAGCATGCGGAGATTGTTGAGGAGGGCCTTCTTCTGCTGCTCGACGACGGCGGGATCGAGCGCCTTGCCCGTCTGCACCTTGGAGCTGTTCAGTCGGACGCGGGCGGTGACGCCCTCTTTCACGAGGACGACGGTCTCCTCCTTGGGTTCAAAGGCGGAAACGACGTAACCCTCGAAGCTCTGGCCGATTGGGATCCACGCGGCGTTGCCGGTGGCTTTCTGCACGAGGCGGACGGAGGTTTTTCCCGGGAGCACGACCACGGCGGCGAACTCGATCTCGTCGCCGGCGGAAGCGGCCCGCGCGGTGTCGGCCACCGCGAGGAGCGCGAAGAGGAGGAGGAAGCGAAAAGGTGACATGGCGTCTCGCCCGGCAAGCTACGCGGAGCGGGCGGAGCCTTGCAATGCCGCGGTGGAGGCGGCCTTGGGGAAATCGCGCCGGAGAAAACGCGCGGACGATCGCGCCGTGCAAAATACGGAGCGTGCCAGCGGCACCGGAGAAAAATCTGTTTAAAAGACCATCGGGAAGATTCCCGTATTGATTATCCGGTACATTACGGCCTCCTCGCGCCGCGATGCATAAAAAATCCTCACTTTTTCTTCTGAGCCTGCTGGTCGGCGCGTCCTTCGCGCCGCGCGCGGTGGCTGAAAACCCTGATCCCCGCTTCGGGGTGATGACCCATTTCGCGCAAGGCTGGGATCCCGGCTGGGCGGATGTCGCGGCGATCCGCGGGATCGGTGCGGTCCGGGACGAACTCTACTGGAACGCGGTCGAGCAGAAGCGCGGCGTCTATGCTTTTCCCGCGATGTTCGACACTTACATGTCCGCCCTGCGGCGGAACGGCATCTCGCCGCTCATCGTGCTGAGCTTCGAGAATCCCAACTACGACAGCAACCAGACGCCCTACAGCGAGGAAGCCGTGGGCGCCTACGGCCGGTATGCGACGGAGGTGCTCAAGCACTACGGCGACCAGATCCAGACGCTCGAAGTCTGGAATGAATACAACGGCAGTTTCTGCCAGGGACCCGCAACCGCCGACCGGGCCGGTTATTACACCAAGATGCTGCGTGCCGCTTACACGCAGATCAAGGCGCAGCGCCCCGAGGTGACGGTGCTGGGCGGAGCGACGGCGGGCGTGCCGCTGCCTTATTGGGAGAAATTAATGGCGGCCGGCGCGCTGAGCTCGATGGACGCGCTCTCGATCCATCCTTATCGCTATGATTCGCCGCCGGAGGGCATCGAGAACGACATCGCGGCGCTCCAGACGCTCGTGAAGCGCTACAACCAAGGGCAGCCCAAGCCGATCTGGGTGACGGAAATCGGCTGGGGCACGAACGATGCGGGCGGCGTGCAGATTTCGGAGGAGACGCAGGCCAGTTACCTCGCGCGCGCCTATGCGCTGCTTCTTTCCGCGAACGTCGAGCGCGTCTATTGGTACCTGCTGCGCGACTATAACAACCTCTCGATGGGCCTGACGAAGGACGACGCGACGCCCAAGGCCGCGGCCTTCGCGATGGAAGTGATGATCAGGGAGTTGTCGGGCCGCAATTTCGTGGCGAAGGAAAACACCGCGAGCGGCGTTTACTCCCTGGTTTTTTCGGGACCGACGGGTGATGTCCGGGTGGCGTGGGCGGTGCAGCCCACGCAGGTGTCGATCACCGGCC
>CALFNJ010000496.1 GCA_937902865.1 uncultured Opitutaceae bacterium | reverse complement strand
TGGCGCAGCTTGAACTCCCACTCGCCGGTCATGGCGGGCTGGGTGAGGCCCTCGGCCTTCACGGCGCTGAGGAACTGGATGAGCTGTTCCGCCTTCGCGGTCGGGATGAGCTCGCGCTGCGGACGGTCGATGTACTTCTGGTTGATCAGGCCGTCGATCGTGTCGGCCCGGGTGGCCGGCGTGCCGAGGCCGCGTTCCTTCATCGCCTCGGCGAGTTCTTCGTCGTCGACCAGCTTGCCGGCGCCTTCCATCGCGGAGAGCAGCGTGGCTTCGGTGTAGCGCGGCGGCGGTTTGGTCGCCTCGGCGTGAAGCACGGGGTCGAGGGTCTTGGCCTTGGCGGGCGAGCCATCCTCGGCGCTGAGCGCGGGCAGGGCCTTCGAGTCGGCCGAGTCCTCGTCGACCGTGTTCTTGCCATAGACGGCGAGCCAGCCGGGGAAGGTGAGGACCTTGCCCTCGGTCTTGAAATCATGGCCCGGTGCCACCGTGCTCGTGCGGGTCGTGACGTCGAACTCCGCCGCGGGATAGAACGTCGCGACGAAACGCCGCGCGATCATGTCGTACAGCTTGGCCTCCATCTCATCGAGATTCTTGGGCTCGCTGGCGGTCGGGATGATGGCGAAGTGATCCGAGATCTGCTCGTTGTTGAAAATGCGCTTGTTCGGCCGCACCCAGCCCTCGTCGAGGACTTTCCGGGCATGCGTACCAAGATCGCCGGCGAGCTGCTGCATCGTCTCGCGCACCGTCGGGATATAATCCTCCGGCAGCGCGCGCGAGTCGGTGCGGGGGTAGGTGATCATCTTGTGGCGCTCGTACAGCGCCTGGGCGATCTGGAGGGTGCGGCGGGCGGGCAGGCCGAAGCGGTTGTTCGCCTCGCGCTGCAGCGTGGTGAGGTCGTAGAGGCGCGGCGCGGCCTGGGTGCTGCCTTTCTTCTCCTCGGTGACCTTCGCGACCGGCTGGCCGGAGCAGTCGGCGACGATCGCCTCGGCCTGGGTCTGGTCCCAGATCCGGTCGATGCGGTCGTGGTCGTCGTTCTCCGACTTCTTGAAATTGGGCCGCTGGTAGACGCCCTCGTATTTGCCTTTTGCGACCTCGAAGGTGGCGGTGACGCGCCAGAAGTTGCGCGGCTTGAAATTCCGGATCTCCAACTCGCGGGCGTAGACGATCGCGAGGGTCGGGGTCTGCACGCGGCCGACCGAGGCGACGTTCCCGGCGCGGGAGCCGAACATGCGCTTGGTGAGCGCGCGGGTGCCGTTGATGCCGATGAGCCAGTCGCTCTCGCTGCGGCAGCGGGCGGCGTCCTCGAGCCCGTGCATCTTGCCGCCGTCGCGCAGGTTCTTGAAGGCCTCCTGGATGCCGCCGGTGGTCATGGTCTGCATCCACGCGCGCTTCACGGGCAGCTTGCACTTCGTCAGCTGATAAAGATAGGCGAAGATCAGCTCGCCCTCGCGGCCGGCGTCGCAGGCGTTGATGACCTGGTCGATGTCCTTCCGGGCGAGGAGTTTTTTCAGGGCGTTGAAGCGCTCCTTGGAGGCCTCGATCGGCTTGAGGCCGAATTTGCCCGGGATGATCGGCAGCGTCTCGAGCCGCCAGAAGCCGTATTTTTTCTTGTCGATGTCCTCCGGCATCTCGAGCTCCACGAGGTGGCCGAGGGCGAAGGAAATCACATACTCATCGTTCTCGTAGTGCTCGCCCTTCTTCGGAATCTTGCCGAGCGCCTTGGCCAGGTCCGCGGCGACGGAAGGCTTCTCGGCAACGATGAGTGACTTCATAGAGCTGCGAGCGGTTAGGCTCCGCGCCAATGAAGTGCAAGAAATAGTTTTCAGAATGCGCGTGCGCAGCGGTCGAGCAGCACGATTTTCCTGGTCCCGTTTTCCTGTGGCAGCACGAGGATCGCCTCGTCAGGAAGCTCGGCGACGAGTTCATCGTCGGAAATGATTTCGTAGCCGCGCGCCACGGCCGGCGCGGAGGGCGCGGTCCCGGCGGGGATCTGCGAATGGCTCGTGAGCAGGACGGCGGCGGATTGTCTTCGGGCGCGGATAAAACCGATCCGTTAAGCGCAAAGACGCCAAGACGCGAAGGTTCAGATCCTAGAGCCAAACCTTCGGATCGACCTTCGCGTCTTGGCGTCTTTGCGCTTAACGGATTGGCCGCCCTTGTCCCCAACCCCAACGCGTTGAGCGCTCTGTCTGCGTTTCAAGTTGGCAACGCCCCCAACGCGTTAGGGACAACGCGTTCCACCTCGAACTCTTCGCTCCGGTTCAGTCCTTCTTCGGTTTGAAGGAAAATCCCACGCCATCGAATTTGCTCTTGGGATCGCCGGACTTTTTTCCGTCGCCGATTTGGATGCCGAACGGGTAGCCGGGCAGGGAGATGATGCTAGGG
>CALFNJ010000495.1 GCA_937902865.1 uncultured Opitutaceae bacterium | reverse complement strand
GCCCCTGGCGCTGGTCGCGCTGCTGCTGGCGGCGCGCGTCAACTCCGCGCCGGAGGATGCGCGCATCGGCGTCATGACGCATTTTGCGCAGGGGTGGGATCCGGCGCTGACGTCGCTGCTGACGGAGGAGGCGATTCCGACGGTGCGGGACGAGCTTTATTGGGCGCAGGTGGAGGAGAAGCCCGGCGTCTTCACCTTTCCCGAGCAGTACGGCAACTACATGGCGGCCCTGCAGCGCAGCCAGGTCAGTCCGCTGATCGTGCTGAGCTTCGAGAATCCGAACTACGACGACGGCGACACGCCACACACGCCGGAGGCGATGGACGCCTTCGCGCGCTATGCGGTCGAGGTGCTCCGGCACTACGGCCAGCAGATCAAGGCGGTCGAAATCTGGAACGAGTACAACGGCAGCTTCTGCAGGGGTCCCGCCACAGAGGATCGCGTCGGCACTTACCTGAAAATGCTCCGGACGACCTACGCGGCGATCAAGCATGAGCGTCCAGACGTGACGGTGGTCGGCGGCGCGACCAGCGGCATTCCGCTGCCGTACTGGGAAAAGCTGCTCGCGGGCGGAGCGCTGACCTGCCTGGACGCGCTCTCGGTTCATCCCTACCGCTACGATGCGGCGCCGGAGGGCCTCGAGGGCGAGATCGCGGATCTGCAGACGCTCGTCCGCAAATACAACGGCGGAGCCACGCGCCCGATCTGGGTCACGGAGATCGGCTGGTTCACGAAGGGGAGCGAGGCGCCGGGCGATCTCGCGATCGACGACACGGTGCAGGCGAATTTCCTCGTGCGCGCCGAGGCGCTGCTGCTTTCGGCGGATGTCCAGCGGATCTACTGGTACCTCCTGCGCGACGAAAAAGGACCGCCCCTCGGACTCTTCCATGATGACGAGAAGCGCACGCCGCGGCCGGCGGCGCAGGCGCAGGCGACCGTGCTCCGCGAGTTGCGGCAGGCGCGGTTCGTCCGCCGCGAGGACACGCCGGACGATCTCTATTCGCTGCTGTTCCAGCGTCCCTCGGGCGAATGGGTGCGGGTGCTCTGGTCGCTCGCGCCCCGGGACATTCCCGCCGGCTCCTTCACCCGGGCGGTGGACACGCTCGGCCGTCCGCTCGATCCCGCGCAGCCGCTGCATCTGACCGACGCTCCGCTGTTCGTGACGGGTCCGCTTCAGGGGCTCCCCTCGGCGCCGCCGCAGGCGGACACGCTGCTGGCGGATTCGGCGCGCGACTTCATCGGGGCTCCGGACGGCGCGCCGAGCGCCTGGAGCTATGGCGCCGTTCCGCTGCTGTCCGCCGCGGACGGGGAGGAGCAGGAGGGCGAAGATTTCACCACGGCCGCGATCCCGCTGGTGGACGACTGGAAGAGCGGCTGGACCGCGGAACTGCTGCCGCATCTCGCGGTCACCGCGGCGGAGCAGCATCCTTCCCTCACCAACGGCGCGCCCATGGCCGCGGTGCGCCGCTGGCGCAGCGACTACGACGGCACCGTTCGGATTGCGGGCCATTTCCGCTGCGGCCTGCAGGGCGACGGCGTCGGCGTGGGTGTGACGGTCGACGGCACGCCGCAATTCCGCCGGCTCCTCGGCGGCGGCCACGGCAACCCGATCCTCGCCAATTTCGATTTTACCCTGCCGGTCCATCCGGGGACCACGGTCGACTTCGCCGTCGATCCCGGACCCGGCGCCAACATCGACTACGACGCCACGGCGGTCGCGGTCACCATTCGCAAGGAAACCCTCGAACCCTCACAGCCATGAACCGCACCCATCCACGCATTCTCGTGGTCACGCCGACCCTCGGCGAATCCACCTTCCTCGACCGCGCCGTCGCGTCGGTCTCCACCCAGCCGCTCGATCTGCTGCACGTCCTCTCCGCCCCGGCGCCCAAGGTCGCGGCGCTCCAGGCGCGGTATCCGCGGACGCGCGTCGTGGCCGACGCCGGCCGTTCCGGCGGCATCTACGGCGCGCTCAACGCCGGTCTCGCCGCCGCGGGGACGGAGTGGGACTGGTTCACCTACATCAACGATGACGACGCGCTGCTGCCGGGCTTCAGCTCCGTTTTCCTCCACCAGATCTTCGCGGAATTTCCGGAATCGGTGGTGTACGGCGACGTCGATCTGATCGACGATCACGACCGCGTCATCTCGCAAGTCACGGTCGAGCGCCGGCCGGAGTGGATTCCCGCGCTGCTCCAGCAGGGCATCAGTCCGCTGATGCAGCAGGGCATGCTCTTCCGCCGCGGCCTGGTGCGGCGCCTGGGCGGCTTCGATCCGCGCTACCGGCTGTGCGCCGACCTGGATTTCTGGCTGCGCGCCTACGTCGCGGGCGCAGGCTTCCGGCATTTTCCGGTGCGGATCGCGCAATTCCGGCTCCGCGGCGGCCAGCTCTCGGGCAACACCGCTGAGACCGAGCGCGAGCAATCGGAGATCGTCCGACTGCAGCTGCCCGACCGCGTCTCCGGGGCTCGTCGCCAGCTCGCGCGCCTGCGCTATCGCCTCTGCAATCTGCCCCGCTATGTCCGCCGGATCCGCGCGCGCGGACTGCGGACGAGTTATCAACTGCTCGAAGGAGGCGGCGTCGCCGGATGAGCGAAGCCCTCGAAGTCGTGGTCCTGAACGACTACGCGTCGCTCACGGGCGGCTCGACGGCGGTGGCGCTGGCCTCCGCCCGCGGGCTCGCCGCGCGCGGCGTGCCGGTGACGCTCTTCACCTGCGTCGGACCGGTCGCGCCCACCGTGCGCGAGGTGGCGAACCTCGAGGTCGTCTGCCTCGGCCAGGCCGAGATCGCGCGCGACCCCAACCGCCTGCGCGCCTTCGCCGGCGGCTGGCGCAACGGCGCGGCCGTGCAGGCGCTGCGCGCACTGCTGCGGGACAAATCCCCCGCGCGCACGGTGGTGCACGTCCACACCTGGACGAAGGCGCTCTCGCCCTTCGCGCTCTCGGCGGTGGCGGACCTCGGGTTCCCGCTCGTGATCACGCTGCACGATTTCTTCATCGCCTGCCCGAACGGCGGCTTCTTCGTGCACGGTCCCGACGAAATCTGCCGGCGTGTGCCGCTCTCGGGCGCCTGCTGGCGCTGCGACTGCGACCGCCGCAACTACGGGCACAAGCTCTGGCGCAACGCCCGCACCGTCCTGCAGAACCGCCTGCTGCAGGTGCCGCGGAAGGCGACGCGCTATGTCGGCGTCTCCGAGTTCAGCCTGAATATTTTGCGACCGCATCTGCCGCCGACGATTCCCACTCGCGTGGTCCGCAATCCGGTGGACTGCGCCTTTTCCCCGCCGGCGCCCGTGGCGCGCAACCGCCGCTTCGTCTTTCTCGGCCGCTTCGAGACGGAAAAAGGCGTGCGCCTCTTCGCCGCGGCGGCGCGGGCGGCAGGCGTGCCCGCGATCTTCATCGGCGACGGCGCGCTGCGGCCCGAGCTGGAGCGCCTGTGTCCGGAGGCGGAGTTCACCGGCTGGCTCGCGCCGGAACAGATCCGCGCGAAGCTGCGGGAGGCGCGCATGCTCGTGTTTCCGCCGCTCTGGTACGAGACGCTCGGCCTGGTGGTGATCGAGGCGGCGGCGGCGGGCGTGCCGGCCTTGGTGGCGTCGGGCTGTGCGGCGACCGATTACATCCGCTCCGACGTGAACGGCCTGCATTTCGCGCACGGCTCGGTGGAATCGCTCGCGGCGCAGATGCGCGCGCTGGCGGTGGACCACGCGCGGGTCGAGCGGCTCGGGCGGGCGGCCCACGACTGGTATTGGCAGAATCCGTGGACGACGGACGCCCACGTGGACGAACTCATGGACTTGTATCGTGATGTGCTTGGCGCCCCGGCGCCGGCGAACCCGGAAGGAGTGCTGGTGGCATGAAGGCATTGCTCGTGACGGAACCAGGCGTGGACGGCGTTTTCCGCTATGTGGAGACCCTGTGCCACTTTCTCGACAGCCAGGGCGTGAACGTGAACCTCGCGTACTCGGACCGACGCGGCAGCGACCGCCTGCCGAAGCTCGTCGAATGGGTCGAGCAGCGCGGCGGCCGCACGCTGAACCTGCGCACCTCGAACCGTCCCTCGCCGTCGGATCTGCGCGCCTTCTGGAATTTGCTGCGGCTCGTGCGCGCCGTGCGGCCGGACGTCATTCACAGCCACAGCTCAAAGGGTGGATTTCTGGCGCGCATGCTTCCGTTCTGCGGGGTGCGGGCGGTGCACTTCCATCATCCCCACGCGTACGTCGGCATGCGGCCGAAGCCCGGCCGGATCGACCCGCTCTACAATTTCATCGAAGGCGTGCTTGGCCGGGTCAGCTACACGATCGCCGTTTCCTCGGACGAGCGGAATTTCGCGCAGCGGCGCTTGCGCATCCCGCCGCAGCGCGTGCATCTCCTGCACAACGGCGTGGATCCCGAGGTCTTCGCCCCGGTGTCGCCGGAAAAAAAGCGGCAGCTGCGCGTCGAACTCGGCCTGCCGCCGGACCGTCCCATTCTCGGTTTCATCGGCCGGGCTTCCGAGCAGAAGGATCCGCTGACCCTTTACCGCGCCTTCGCGCGCGCCGCGGCGGAGCGGCCCGACGTCGTGCTGTTCCACGTCGGCAAGGGCGAACTCGACGGCGAGGTCGAACGCCTGATCGCGGAGCTGGGCATCCGCGAACGTGTGATCCGGCGGACGTACATGGCGACGCCGGCGACGTTCTATGCCGGCCTCGCCGTGCTCGTGCTGCTACTCGGGTACCACACCTAGCCCGTGCTGACGGATCCACGCGTGCATGGCGATCCCGGCGGCAACGCCGGCGTTGATGGATCGCGTGGAGCCGAACTGCGCGATCGAACAGACGGCTGACGCAGCAGCGCGGGCCTGTTCGGTGAGCCCCGCGCCTTCCTGACCGAAGAGCAGCATCGCCTTACGTGGCAGGGCAAAAGTCTCGATCGGTACCGCGCCGGGCAGGTTGTCGATCGCGATGACGGTGTAACCGTGCGTCGCCGCATACGAGGTCAGCTCCGCGGAAG
>CALFNJ010000494.1 GCA_937902865.1 uncultured Opitutaceae bacterium | reverse complement strand
ACTACGCCAAGGGTCTCCTCGACGACGCGCTGGTGGCACGCGCGACGACGCTCGCGCGGGCGGCCGGCAAGTTCATCGCGCTCGACCCCAAGCCCAAGCGCCCGCTGGCCTTTTCCGGACTGGATCTGATCACCCCCAACCGCAAGGAAGCCGCCCAGCTCGCGGGTGTGGAGCTCAGCCCGCATACGCCTTTTCCCGCGCAGGAAATCTGCCGTCGCCTCCATGAGAAATTCCAGACCCGCAACCTGGTGATCACGATGAGCGAGGACGGTCTCCTGCTCAGCCGCGATGGCGAGATGCGGCGACAGATCCCAACGGCCGCGCGCGAAGTGTTCGACGTTTCCGGCGCGGGCGACACCTCCATCGCCGGCCTCGTGCTCGCGCTGACCGCGGGCGCCGACCTCGAGACCGCCGCCCATTTCGCCAACGCCGCAGCCGGCGTCGTAGTGGGCAAGCTGGGCACCGCGACGGTCACGCCGCCCGAGCTCATCGCCTACGTCAGCCACACGCCGTGATGCCGTGCGCCCAGGAATGGAGGGGTGTCACGCGAAGCGCGCGCCGACAACGGGTGGCCATCGATCTCCGGGCGACGGTGCCTGACGCCCGAAACGCTGCAACCGTCGCCCGGAGGTCGACGGCCACCTTTGACTGATTTGACTGAGCAGATCTTCGCGGCTTCGCCTGCCGCGGATTGATCGATCGGCAGATCGCTTCCGTTCCTGATTTCCTGAGTTCCAGATAATTTCTTTCCCCACGATGGCCAAAGCCCTGTTTCTCGATCGCGACGGCACGCTCATCCTCGACAAAGTCTATCTCGCCGATCCCGCCGGCGTGGAGCTGCTGCCCGGCGCCGCCGACGGCCTGACGCTCGCCCGGACCCGCGGCTACCAGCTGTTCCTGTTCACCAATCAGTCGGGTATCGGCCGCGGCCTGCACACGCTGGAGGACACCAGGAAAGTGAACGCGCGGATGGAGGAACTCATCGGACTGCCGCGGCCCGTCTTTGCCGGCATCTGCATCGCACCCGAGGCACCGGACCAGCCGGTCGTCTATCGCAAACCGTCGCCGCGCTTCATCCTCGAGATGATCGCCCAGCACCAGCTCGACCCGGCTCAATGCTGGATGGTCGGCGATTCGGCCGCCGACATCGGTGCCGGCCTGGCCGCCAACATCAAGGTCGCTGCAGTCCGCACGGGAAAAGTCGACCCGACCTCGCTCACGGAAGTCGTCGCCCACCGAATTCCAATCTTCGCCAACTTCGGGGAATTCGCGAACACCCTCGTCTGAAGGAACTCACCACGAAAAACACGAACCACGCGAAAACCGGAGGATGGCCCACGGAACACACGGACAACACGGAATTCAGCCCCTCTCTTTCTGTGTATTCCGTGTGTTCCGTGGGCCATTCATTTCCGATGATTTGGCTTTCGTGTGGTTCGTGTATTTCGTGGTGATCTTTCGAAGGTTGGTTTCCGAAATTCAAATGAGGACCGCTTTTTCCCATCTCCATGCCTGAACTCGCTGAAGTGGAATTCTTCCGCCGCCGCTGGCAGCAGGCTGCCGCCGGCAAGACGGTGCGCAAGGTGCTGGTGCACGAGCGGGCCAGGATTTTCCGTGGCGTCGAGCCGGCGAAGATCGCCCGGCAACTCACCGGCGCAAAGCTCGAGGGTTCAAGCACCGCGGCCAAGCAGATGCTTTTCCGTTTCAGCGGCGACGCCTGGCTCGGAATCCATCTCGGCATGAGCGGCGAGCTGCGCGCGGAACCCGCCGCTTACACGCCAGGAAAGCACGACCACCTCGTGCTCATGACGTCCGGCCCGCAACTCGTATTCTCGGATCCCCGCATGTTCGGTCGGGTGCAATTTCACGTCGGACCAAAGCCGCCCACCTGGTGGACCGACATCGCGCCGGCGATCCTGTCGCCGAAGTTCACGGTTTCCGCCGTCGCTGACTTTCTGCGGCGCCGCGCCCGCGCTCCGATCAAGGCGGTGCTGCTCATGCAGGAACGTTTTCCCGGCATCGGCAACTGGATGGCCGACGAGGTTCTGTGGCGTGCCGCGATCCATCCCCGCCGGGCCGCCGGCACGCTGAAGCCCGCAGAGGTGCGTCGGCTCTGGCGTGAGTGCCGGCACGTCTGCCGGCTCGCGCTGGTCACGATCGCCGGCCAAGGCCGGAAGCTGCCGCCCGACCTCAACGTCCACATTCCCGACTCCTGGCTGTTCAACCATCGCTGGCAGCCCGGCGGACGCTGCCCAAAAACCGGTCAGCCGCTCGCCCACGCCACCATCGGCGGCCGCACCACCTGCTGGTCGCCGGCGCGCCAGAAACTTCCCTGATATGGCGACGGCCAAAGTGCGCCTCGACGAACTGCTGGTCGCCCGCGGCCTGGCCGCCAGCCGTGCCCAGGCCAAGGCACTGATCATGAGCGGACGCGTGCTCCGCGGCACGGAACGGCTCGACAAGCCGGGCAAGGAATTCACGACCGACATCGAGCTGATCGTCGAGCAGCCGCCGCGCTTCGTCAGCCGTGGCGGAGAAAAGCTGGCCGCATTCCTGGAAAAATTCGCGATCGATCTGCGCGGCGCCCATCTCCTCGACGTCGGCGCCTCGACGGGCGGCTTCACCGATTGCGCCCTGCAGGCGGGCGCGGCCGATGCCGTGTGCGTCGACGTTGGCCGCGCGCAGCTGCACGCCCGCCTGGCGACGGATCCCCGCGTCACCAATCTGGAAAAGATCAATGCCCGTCATCTCCAGCCCGGCGACCTGCCCCGGAGCGAGTTCGACGCGGTAGTGATGGACGTGTCGTTCATCTCGCTGAAATCCGTGTTGCCCCCGGTCTGGCCCTTCCTCCGCCCCGGTGGCACCCTGATCGCGTTGGTGAAGCCGCAGTTCGAAGCCGGCAAAGGCGAAGTCGACAAAGGTCGCGGCGTGATCCGCGATGCCGCGGTCCAGGACGCCGTGCTGGCGGACATCACGGCCTTCGCGCTGCGCGATCTGCCGGGCGCACAGTTACTCGGCTCAATGGATTCGCCCATCACCGGCACCGATGGAAACCGGGAATTCCTGCTGGGCTTGAGAAAGAGTTAGCAGGCGAACGGGCTGCCTTATCGGGCCCGCGGAGATTCCGAAGAGGAAAAGGATCGTGCGCCGCTGCGAGCGGCGCGAAGAAACGAAACCGACTTTTGCCTTCGCGCTTCGTAGCTGCGCGCGACCTTGATTGAGGAAATCTCGCCGCGCAATTTGCGCGCTCTTGGAATTCCGCGCGGTCGGAGCATTCATCGACAATTCGGGCTGAAGGGCTGTTTAGATACCGACAGATGGCGGAGTCGAACCGGACGGGCGGGCCGCCCGTCCCTACCCTCCCATCCGTTCTGATCTTCCTGATTTCCGGAGTTCCACATCCTCACAAAAATATCAGGACCCTACAGGCTTCCCATCGCCGGGGTTTCGTGTGGAAATAACCGCCTTCCATGCCGCCGATCCGCAAACTCGCTTTTGTCATCAATTCCGAAAAAACCGGCGCCGCCGAGCTCGGACGGGTGCTGATCGAGATAGCCAAACGGGCAGGCGTGACGGTCAAGGATACCGCCGTGTTTCCAGTCTCTCCGGGCTTCCTCAAGGGCATGGACGCCTGCTGCGTCATCGGCGGCGACGGCACGCTGCTGGGCGTGGTGCGCGAAGCCGCGCGGGAGCAGGTGCCGATCATCGGAGTGAACCGCGGCAGCCTTGGTTTTCTCACCACGTTTTCCGCCGACGAAGCCCGCACCGAGTTCGCCGGATTGCTCGGGGGCACCTATCAGGTGGCCCATCGCGCCATGCTCGACTGCTCCACCGGCCCCGGCTCGCACGATCTCGCGCTGAATGACGTGCTGATCAAGGACGAGGTGAACTCGCGCCTCGTGCAGCTCGAGGTTCATGCCGACGACGAGCTGGTGACCGACTATATCTGCGACGGTCTCATCTTTTCGACCGCGACCGGCTCGACCGCCTACAATCTTTCCGCCGGCGGCCCGATCATCCATCCCAACGCCGAGGTGGTCGCGATGACGCCGATCTGTCCGCACACCCTGAGCAACCGCTCGATCATTTTCCGCCACAATGTCCGGCTCAAGGTCCACAGCCGGGGCGAGAACTCGAAGCTCCTCGTGGCGATGGACGGCCAGCGCAACCTCGTCGTCTGCGAAGGCTCGCCGGTGGAAATCTCCATCTCCCCACTTCGCCTGCTCCTCGCCCAGCGCGTCGGCTACTCCCATTTCTCCGTCGTGCGCACGAAGCTCAAATGGAGCGGCGGCTTTGTCGAAAAGCGGGTGTGAGGATCAGGGCTCCGATACCCGCCGATCTGCCGGAAGTCTCGCGCAGAGGCGCAGAAGCGCAGAGATCGATCCTACGGCGGTTCGATCGAGTTGAATCTGGAACTCAGGAAATCAGGAAACATTCCTTCACGATCAGTCGGTTTGTTCGAGAAGTCCCAGACGGCACTGGAGATTTCTGAATTCGATTCGGTCGACCACCAGTCGCCCGCCGATTTCCACGTAGGGGCGTCCCTTGGGACGCCCGGGATCGGCAAGCTGTGCTGCGGAATTCCGCAGAGGTGCTGTGCAGAGATGTAGCGGCGGCGGTGACGCCGCCAGGTTCGTGAGCCCGTCATCGACCCACAAGCTCAGCCGCCTCACGGCGGCTGCTACACAGCGACGAGAATATGTCGCTAATGGTTTTCCGGATGGGGACGCGACCTCCCGGTCGCGTTGCGGCGACCCGAAGGTCGCCGCTTCTCCCTTCGGAGCTAGTTGTCGCGCGATTTCTTCGCCGCCGCCTTTTCCTTTTTCGCCTCGGCCGCCGCCGCCTTCTTTTCAGCCGCCGCGGCTTTTTTCTGGGCGGCGACCTCCTTCTTTTCCGCCGCGATTCGTTCCTGGTCCGCCTTCATGGCGGCCTTCTCCTCGTCGTCCAGCTTTCCGTCCCGATTCCGATCGTACTTCTCGAGGTTTTCCTGGTCCTGCTTGGCCTTCTTCGCTGCCGCGTCGGATTTCTCGGCGGCGGTCATCGCGGGGGTGAAAACGAACGCCACGGCCACGAGGGCCGCGAGCGTCGTGCAGAGCTGAATGAAACGTTTGATTTTCATGCAGCCCCTGAAACGCCGGTGCTCTCCAGCATCTTTCAATCCGGTCGTGATCTGGAACCCAGGAAATCAGGAATGGACGCAATCCGTCGATCCGACGCTCCGCTCCCTCTCCTTTCGCACAGAGGCGCAGAAACACAGAGGACGACCGGATCGAACTCTGTGTCTCTGCGCCTCTGCGCGAGACGGCTCGAAGTCCGTCCTACGGCTGCACGACGAGCTGGGTTCGGTGGTCGCGCTGGAAATAGCGGCGGGCGAACTCCGCGAGATCCTCGCGCGTCACGGCCCGAATGCGGGCGTCGTAATTTTTCCAGTCGTTCAGCGGCAGCTGATAGAGCGCGTTCAGTCCGGCCTGCATCGCTCGCGCGGCATTCGTTTGCAGGCCCTGGCGCCGCGCCGCGGTCAGCCGCGTCTGGCAGCGCGCCAGTTCGACCGGCTCGACTCCACCCGACCGGACCCGCTCGATCTCCGCCTCGATCTCGCGGAGGACTTCGGCCGCATGCTGCGGCGCGGTGCCGGCGTAGAAATAGAACATGCCCGCATCGAGGCCGCTCACTCGCGCCGAACGGACGAAATAGGCCAACCCCTTCTCTTCGCGCACGCGCTCGAACAGCCGAGACGCCATGCCGCTGAAGATCTCGTCGGCGACCTCGCCGACATAGAAATCGGAACCAAGGATCGACGGCCCCGGAAAAGCCTGGAACACTACGGCCTGCTCGCGAGGCTGCTTCTCCACGAAATCGCCGATCGCGGCGGGACCGGCGAAGGGCACGGTTTTGCGCGGCACCTCACCGGCGGGAAGTTTCGCGAGGAAGGCCTTCAGCTTCGGCACGAGCGCAGCGGCTTTGAAATCGCCGGCGACCGACAGCACCACGTTGGGTGCAACGAAAAGACGCCGATGCAACGCGGCCAGATGCGCGGACTCGATCGCCCGCACTCCCGCCTGATCGCCGGAAGCGTCCAGCGCGAGCGGATGAGTGCCGAAGAATTTCTTTCGCAGGAGCTTTCGGCCGAGTGTCACGACGTCGTCATCGTCCTGCTGCAGATCCGCCAGCTGCGCGTCGCGTTCGATCGCAAACGTCGCAGCCTTGAACGCGGGCGCGAGCACGGCATCGGACAAGACCTGCAGGGCCCGGTCGGCGTCCGGCGGAAGCACCTCCACCGCCAGCCCGAGGCTGCTGTTGCCCGAAAAGGGATAGAACGAGCCACCCACTTCTTCGATGAAGCGGGCGACTTCGGCCGAGGTCCGGCGTCGCGTGTCCTTGGTCAGCATCGTCGCCAGCAACGCCGACGCACCGTGGCGCTCCGCATCCTCCTGCGGCGGTCCGCCCAGGCAGAGGAGACGGAAATGGAGGTTGGGCAGGCGCGGATCCGGTTGCAGCAGCAGCCGGGCGCCGTTTTTCAGGCGAATCTCTTCGAAGTCGGGCCGGGCCGCCGTCCGCGGAGCCGAGCCGTTCACCGCCGCCGCGCCGCTCTTGGGATTGAGTGAGATGCTCGTCGGCTGACCTTCGAGCAGGTATTGCCGCAGCACGCGGCGGAGATCGGCCGGCGTCGCGGCGGCCATGCGCTCGAAATAGCTGCGCCCGTAATCGAGATCACCCACCACGACCTCGGCGGCGCCGAGCCGCGAAGCCTGGCCGGCCATGGTCTTTCGCGTGTTGATCTCGCCGACCGTGAGCTGGCGAATCGCCTTGCGGAGCTGCGCCGGAGTGAATCCGCGCGTCTGGCAGCGCTGCAGTTCCCGCTCGATCGCCGCGGTCGCGGCCTCGCGCTTGGGCGCATCGCAGTTGAATGAAATGCAGAAGAGTCCGACCGATCCCGGATTCCAGCTCTGGGCATCGATGCTGTGCACGAGCCGAGCCTTTTCCCGCAATGCCTGCCAGAGCACCGAGCTGTCGCCGGTTCCCAGCACAGTGGCGAGCAGGTCGAGCAGCGGCGCATCCGGATGGGTCAGTCCGGGGATCTGCCAAGCCAGGCCTCCGCGCGTGAGTTCGACGTCCTCGAAGTGGTGCATTTCCCGGCGGGCCAGCGGCGGCGGCTCCGTCGGTACGAGCACGGGCGCGAGCTTCACCCGCGGCGCCGTCCCGAAATGATTTTCCACGTCGG
>CALFNJ010000493.1 GCA_937902865.1 uncultured Opitutaceae bacterium | reverse complement strand
CTCGATCCCGACGCAATCGACCGGGCCGATCTCATCGAGCAGCTTCCGCAACGAAACTGACGGCCCGGCGTTCATAAGGTCGCACACCATGCCCTCGGAGTGGTTTGAAAACAACGCGAAACCGAGGCGGGATAGAACGTAGGGGCGTTCCTTGCGGACGCCCGGCTTGCGGGATCGAAAGCGGAAATGGGCGTCCGCGAGGAACGCCCCTACGTCGATCGACAAACGACGTTGCGCGAAAGCCCCCGGCCCCCTTGGTTGCGCTCATGAAAATCATTCCGCGCCTGCTCCTCCTCGCCTGGCTTGCCCTCGTCCCCGCCTTCGCCGCCGATTCGGTCACCGACGCGGTGCGGCGCGCCGACGATGCGCGCGTCGCCGCCATTCTCGCCGCCGACGGAGTGGGACTTGATCGCACGATTTCCAACGACCTTCATTACGTCCACGGCAGCGGCAAGACCGACACCAAGGCCAGCTACGTGCAGTCGTTTGTCAGCCATACCACGGTTTACGACTCCTACAGCTATCCTGACCGCAAATTCGAATCCATCGCCCCCGGCGTGGTGCTGATGACCGGCCGGAGCCTCATTCAGTCGCGGACCGGTGGCGGCATCAGCCACGACATCAACTTCCTCGCCGTCTGGCGCGAGGAGAACGGCGTCTGGAAGCTCCTCGCCTGGCAGGCCAGCGAGCGCGCGCAAGCGCCGGCAGCAGCCCCGACAGCGGCGAAGGCCAAGTAATCTGAAACTCAGGAACTCACGCCCTGAGTTCGGAGGGTGTCACGCGAAGACGCGAAGGGCGCGAAGGACGATCCGAACAAGCAGGGACGCATGGCCGCGGATCCGAGGTGGAGTGCGTTGTCCCTAACGCGCTGTCGACGTTGCCCACTTGCAACGCGGACGGAGCGCTCAACGCGTTAGGGACAACGCGTTCCACCTCAATCAGCGCCGAAGCGGACGGGCGGGCCGCCCGTCCCTACCTGGCCGGAAAAGGCGGGTCAGAACCCGCCCTACTTTGCCGCTTCGCGCGACTCGGATCCAAAAGATCGGTGGATCGTTTCCGTTCCGTTCCTGATTTCCTGAGTTCCAGATAAAAATCTGGCTCCAGGTCCCCGTTACGGCGTCGCCCGCTCCAGGTTGAGCCACGCGACTTCCCGCGGCGTGAGGTCGACCTTGAGCGCTTCGAAGGAGCTTTCCATCTGCGCAATCGTGCGCGGACCGATGACGGCGAAGGTCGGAAACGGCTGCTTCAGCACGTAGGCCACCGCCACACTCGTCGGCGACACGCCCTTCTTCGCCGCCAGCGCGATCGCGCGATTGCGGCGCTCGGTGTTGTCATCGGAAGTCCAGCAGCGGATGAACTCGGGATCGACCGGCTTGCCGGTGCGATCGCCGAAGAGGCCGCGGCCCTGAGCGGACCAGGCGAAGAGCGGGAGCTGGCTTTTCTTCAGTTTCTTCCGCGACTCCGCGTCGCCGACGCTCAGCGAGCCGGCCCATTGCGTCGCCACCATGCGGGCCAGGCTGAGCTGGTTGCTCAGCGCCGCGAAACCCTGCAGCCCCTTGCGCTTCGCGTAGCGGTTGGCGGCGGCCAGCCGGTCGAGGGTCCAGTTGGACGCACCGAAGATCCGGATCCGGCCCGCTTGCACGTGCTCGTTGAGCACGTCGACGAACTCGCCCACCGGCACGGCAGGATTGTCGCGATGGATGAAATAGAGATCGACGTACCCGGTCTGCATCCGGTCGAGCGACTCGTGCAACTGCTCGGTGATATATTCCGGCGTGCACCACGGCGTGTGTCCGCCTTTGCCGATGATCACCATCTGCTCGCGCACGCCGCGGTGCCGCAGCCACCAGCCGAGGTGCTTTTCCATCACGCCGCCGCCATAGATGTGCGCGGTGTCGATGGTGTTGCCGCCGCGCTCGAAGTAGTCGTCGAAGATGGCCACCGCATGCGGCATCGTCTTCTGGTAGTCGGCGCCCAGCACGAGTCGCGACACCGGCAGTGTCAGGCCCGGCACCGGCAGATACGTCATCGGCGCATCCGCCCGTTTCGCCAGCGGCCGCCGCGCGATTGTCTGTTTGTCGTGTTCGGACTGTTCGTCGTGGTACACGAGGCCGATCGCCGCGCGCCAGGCGTCGAGCGCAGCCATGTTGCCGAGCGAATCCGCCACTGACTGCTCCCGCAGTTCGCGATCGCCGCGCGCCACCGCGCGGGCAAACGCGTCGGCTTCGAGCGCGTAAACGTTGTCGGGACAAGCGACCGTGATCTCCTCCGGAGCCGACGCGCCCGCCTTGTGCAGGTAGAGCTGCGACGGACCGCCATCGCGGTTGAGAATCCAAGGCGTCGGCACATGCAGCCAGCCGGCGGAGCCGTAAATGCGGACGGAATTATCCTGCTGCAGGCCGATCGCACAGGCGAGCTGGGCGACCAGGCCGCTCGAGAACTTGAAAGTGGCCGCGGCGTAGCTGTCCGTGCCTTCCGCGGGATGGAGCAGGCCCGCGCCCGTCACGCTCGTCGGTTCCGCAAACGGCCAGGATCGGCCGGCCGCTTCCTTCTGAGCCGGCGCACCCTGGGTCGCTGCGGCGCCGGCGATCAGCCGCACGAGCGACACCGGATAGCAGCCGACATCGAGAATTCCTCCGCCGCCGAAATGATCCGCCCACTTGCGGTGGCCCGGCGCATACGTCGCCGCGAAGCCGAACGTTGCCTGGACGAGTCCGACCGTACCCAGCACGCCGCTCTGGATGAGTTCGACGATCTTCGCCGTCTGCGGGTGAAACCGGTACATGAAGCCCTCCATCAGCAGCACGCCGTGCCGCCGGCAGGCGTCCGCCGCGACCATCGCCTCGGGATGATTCAGCGCGAGGGGCTTTTCACAGAGCACATGCTTGCCCGCTTCAGCCGCGCGAATGATCCACGCCGCGTGGTCCGGATGCGGGGTGGCGATGTAGATCGCCTGGACCGACGGATCCGCCAGCAGCGCGTCGTAGCTGCCGTGGGCCTTGGCACCCGGAAATTCCCGGACGAAGGCGGCGGCCTTGTCCGCGCTGCGGCTGCCAACGGCGGCCAGTTTTCCGGTCTGCGAGCGGGCGAGCGCCCGGGCGAAAATGCCGGCGATGCGACCGGTGCCGAGAATGCCCCAGTTCAGGGAAGAGCTCATGGAAAAGGAAGAAGGAGGACGGAGGAATTAAGAAAGGACGCCCCAGCCGAACAGACAGCAGGCCGGAACAATGAAGGGGTAGCGGGGCGAAGCTGGAGAACTTTCCCCGCGCAGCAAGCCGACGATTGCAGGTGTAGGGGCGTTCCTCGATGTTGGGGCGTTCCTCGCGGACGCCCGTGCGCGTCGCTCAACCGGGAGCCGGGCTTCCGCAAGGAACGCCCCTACATCCGGAAGGTGGGGCGCGTTATCCCTAACGCGCCGTTGAGGTGGCCGTCGACCTCCGGGCGACGGTGTTCGACGCCGCCGACGCAGAACCGTCGCCCGGAGGTCGACGGCCACCTTACTGAACGGCCACCTTACTGAAATGGCTTCCTCTGCGTTTCTGCGCCTCTGCTCGAGGTTTCCGAGGCCGATTCCGTTCCGATTCCTGATTTTCTGAGTTCCAGATATATCACCGCCGCACATTGATACTACTTTCCGCGGTAAATCGCGCTTCTGACCGACGGTTTTCAAAATTGGAGATGACTCCGAAATGCCGCCGCACGAGTCTGACTCGGTTCCACTCCATGCTGACCAAGGAAGAAATCCAACGCCTGCGCTCGATGCGGGAGAAGAAACACCGCGAAGCGCTGGGCCTGTTCGTGATCGAGGGCGAGAAAGTAGTCGCCGAGCTGCTCGCGGCGCAATTCCCGTTCGAGGAGGTGTACGTCACCCCGAAGTGGGCGAAAGTCGTCGCCGCCTTGCGCGCCGCCGTGGCCGCGAGCGGCGGAGCCGGCGCCAAGCCGGTGTTCAAGGATATCAGCGAGGAGGACATGGAGCGCGTGAGCCACTTCCCCGCCCCCTCCGGCGTGCTCGCGGTGGGCCGGATCGTGCGGCAGCCGCTCGCCGAGGGTGAGCTCAATCGCGGGCTGACGCTGGCGCTCGATGGCGTCCAGGACGCCGGTAACGTCGGCACGCTGCTCCGGATCGCCGATTGGTTCGGGCTCGACCGCGTGGTGCTGTCGCCGGACTGCGCCGACCTTTTCAATCAGAAGGTGATCAACGCCAGCATGGGCTCGTTCGTGCGCATGCGCGTGCACACCGCGGATCTCGCCGCCGCGCTCGACGGCGTGAAAGTGCCGGTGCTCGGCTGCGATCTCACGGGCGACAGCGTCCATGGCCTCCCCTCCCTCAAGAAGGCCGTGATCGTGATCGGCAGCGAAGGCCGCGGGCTTTCCGCCGCCGTGAAGGAACGTGTTACCCGCTTCGTCACGATCCCGAAGGTCGGCCTGGCCGAATCGCTCAACGCGGCCGTGGCGGCGGCGATCGTGTGCGACAATCTGCGGCGAAAAAGCTGACCCTGACCCGCGCCGAGCGCGGGAACGTTCAACATCCAACGTTCAACGTTGAACGTTCAAGGATTCGGAAAACCGGAGGCAGAACTCCTGGACCTTCGCGTATCCTCGCCGACGACCGCCGGTCAGCGGATTGGGTCGCCGTGCGAAACATGCAGCCACGCGAAGTGGCGCCGCTTCATTCGACGTCGCTTTCACGGACGCGTACTTAAGCCTCCGGCCGAAGCTCAGGTCCGAGTTGAACGTTCAACGTTGAATGTTGGACGTTGAACGTTCCGGCGCGGCCCGAGCCGCGCCGGTCACTTTTCTTTGCCGCCGCTCTTCTTCCCGCCCCCGCCGCCGCTGCCGTGCAGCATCGTGCCGGCGAGCACCCCGACCGCGAAGACGCCGAAGTAGATCAGGGCGGCCGCGGCGCGGATCTTTTCCTTCGAGGCGACCGGGAAGGAGAAGTTGATCGTGTCCGTGTTGTTCATGCCTACGTAGAGCATGACAAAGAGAAGGATCAGGAATCCGATGGTTTTGAGGACAGTCTTGAAGCTCATGGAAAGGGAGAGGCGCGCGAAAGGATCGGCGACGGTCGATGGTCGCAAGCCGTAGGGTCTCCCCCGGTGCTGCGCAAACGGAAAGCAGCCGATGCACCCGGACCGTTCGGAAGTCTCGCACAGAGGCGCAGAAACGCAGAGATCCGAGCCTTCCGGTTCAATGTAGGGGCGTTCCTCGTGGACGCCCGGCTTTCTTGATCGGCGACGCGAATGGGCGTCCGCAAGGAACGCCCCTACATTCGGAAGAGGAGTCGAAGCCCGCCGATTCCTGATTTCCTGAGTTCCAGATAATAAACACTCAGATCACTTCGCCGGCGGCACGCCGTTGGGGGCACGCTTCAGGTCGGTGCCGGCGATGTCGTCCCAGGAGTAGTAGTGGAACAGCCGGCTGTTCGACATCACCACGAACAGGCCGCTCGGGAACTTCGGGCTCAGCACCGTGCTGGTCACATCGCTGCCGTCGCTCTCGATCGCCATCACCGGGACGGTCTTGATCAGGTTGTGCTCGTGCGGCCGGCCGGGCTCGCCTTCCCGCTTGTAGATGCGGAAGCGGTTCGCCTGCTGGTCGGACACGAGGATGTAGCCCGTGCCGTCGTTGATCTTGTAGATCGAGATGCCTTCGTGGTCGCTGACGAACCCGCTGGTCGCGAACAGCGCGAGCTGGTCGTTCGCATGCGGCGCGTCGGGATCGGCCGCGTATTTGCGGACGCCGAAGGTCTCGTCGGAGTAATAGACGTAGCCGAGCTCTTCATCGACCGCGATGGCTTCGATCTCCTTCTTGCCGGAATAGCTGCCGAACTGGCGGACCAGCGTCATCTTCACGTGACCGGTGCCGTCGTCAGCGAGACGGTACTGGCCGATGTAGCCTTCGCGCGGGCCGGACTTGCCGCCGACGAATGCGAACATCACCCCATCTTTCGGGCGCCGGTAGAGCGCGATGCCCATCGGCGCGCGATTCTTGTCGCCGTCGAACACGACGAGATCGCCGTTATCCACGCACTGCATGTCCGGCAGGCGGTAGATGCGCAGGCGCTGCATCTCGCGTTCGGTCGTGACGGCGATGTCGGTCGGTTTGCCGCCGAGCATCAGGCCGTAGTTGATGTCGACGTTGTTCGGACGCTTCAGGCCGGGCACGACCTGCACGATCTTGCCTTCGAGATCGTAGACGTAGAGCGCGCCGTCCGAATTCTTGTCCGTGCCGACGATCAGGCTCTTCGTGTGGTCAGCGGGATTGATCCAGATCGCCGGATCATCGGTGTCATACTTCGTCGGCTCCGTGATGAGCCGCGGCTTGATCGCATCGGGTGCGGGAGTGGCGAGCTTGTCGAGATCGGCCGCGGGTAGCGGCAGCTGAAGCGTGAGCAGGAAGGCGAGCGGCAGGAGAAGCCACGGCGAGGATTTCATCATCTGAAATTTTAGACTTTGGATTTTTAACTTTGGATTCTCGATCGGCGATCGAGGTGGAACGCGTTGTCCCTAACGCGTTGGCGGCGCTGCCGACCCTATTGATGTACGGAGGTTAAAACGCGTTGGGGACAACGCGTTCCACCTGGTCGGCAGCGTCTCGCGGCGATCAGAGCTTCCAGCGCACGCCGACGTTGGCGCTCCAGTCGTACTCCTCGAACTGCACGAGGCGCTTCGGGCTGGAGTTGCCGAAGTAGACGCGGAACGGCTCGTTCGTGAGGTTCAGCGCCTCGAGGTAGACTTCCCAGGAGCGGTTGAAGCGGTAGCTCGTGGTGAAATCCAGCTGGAGGAAACGGTCGACGTAGCGGTCGTCGTCCGCCGTCGCGCCGAGCGGCTCGTCCTCGCGCAGGCGCGGAGTGCGGTAGTTGGCGGCGAGGCGCGCGAAGAAGCCGTGCTTTTCGTAGGTGAGCGCGACGTTGCCGATCGTCTTCGACTGGCCGATGAACGCCAGGTTTTCGCCGGGGCGCGTCGGGAAGGTCGCGGAGCTGTCGGTGAACGTCACGTTCGCCATGAAGCCGAAGCCGTCGAACGGCGCGGGCAGGAAGCGCAGCTGTTGCTGGTAGGCGAGCTCGAGGCCGGCGATGTGGCCCTTCGGTCCGTTGAGGTAGGTCGTCAGCGGATAACCCGTGATCGGGTCGGTGCCCATCGGTCCCTGATAGGTGAAGTTCTTGATGTCCTTGTAGAACACCGCGGCCGACACCACGCCGAGCGACGGCAGGTAATGCTCGATCGAGGCGTCCCAGTTGACTGACTCGAGGGGCTTGAGGTTCACGTTGCCCTGGATGACGGAGGGCGAGGCGGCCGTGTCGTCGATCGTGCGGCTGACCGCGGACTGCGTGAAGTCCGGGCGCGAGAGCGTGTTCGACCACGAGGCGCGCAGGACGGTCTGCTTGGTCGCGTTGTAGCGCAGCGCGATGCCGGGCTCCCAGTTGGTGTAATTGGTCGAGGCGCTGGCGGGCGTGTAGGTCGTGCCGCGCAGCTGCCAGCCCTTGGTGTCGAACTGGGTGTTCTCCATGCGGATGCCGCCGGTGATGTTGAGGCGGTCCATCGTCGCGCCGCCCATGGCGTAGGCGCCGGTGACGTCCTCATGCGCGGTGAAATCCTCGAGCAGCGACTCCTTCGGCGTGAGCGTGAAGCCCGCCGGGTTGCCGTAGTAGAGCTGGCGGAGGGCATCGACGCTGAAGCGCGGGCCGGAGAAGTACGGGTACTTGCTCTGGCTGCCGTCCTCGGAGAGGGCCGGGAAGGTGTAGCCCGGCAGGCTGGAGGCGATCGTGTAGGAATCCTTGTCGAGTTCCTTCTCCTTGCCGCGATAGCTGATCCCGGCCTTCACGTACATCGGGAGGGAGGCCTCGCCGAAATTGTAGCGGGCGTTGAACTTCGCGCCCTGCTCCGTCTCCTTGCCGCGGCCGTTCTTCAGCGTGCTCTTGGCCGTGACATACGCCGCGGGATTCGCCGGATCGATCGAGCCCGGGGTGCCGACGACGGTGAGGTGGTAAGGCTCGTCGAACGCGTAGCTCCAGCTCGAGGTGCCCTTGGTGTTGAAGACGCCCTCGAGCTCGTTCGGTTTGAATTCCTGGCCGAGCGAGGTCGAGATCTGGCCGTCAAGCGCGAGCGGGCCCTGGTGAGATTCGAAGCCGAGCACCGCGTTGGTGAGCTTCTGCTCCTTCTCGCGGGTGCGGAGTTTCTTCGCCACGGCGGTCACGCCGGTGAAGCTGGCGGTGGAGTCGGTGAGCGACGTGAGCGTGCCCTTCTCGAAGGGGATCTCCGTCACCCAGCGGTTCTCCTTGTCGCTGAAATCGGCGTAGGAGGTGCGCAGGGACACCGTCGTCGCCGGGCTGAGGCGGTAGTCGAAGTTCAGATTCAGGCTCTGGCGGGTGCGGACGATCTCGTACTCGCGGAACGCGATGTCATTGAAAACGTAGTGCTGCTGGCCATCGGTCGGTGAGGTGACCTGGCTCCAGCCGTCGCCTTCCTCGAAGTTGTGCGAGCCGTACGGCCGACGCTGGAAGGAGCCGGAGAACAGGACGCCGAGCTTTCCGTCGGCGAAGATGTCGCCGAACGTGCCGTTGAACTTGCTGCCGTAGGTGTCGCGCAGGTTGCCGTAGAGGGTCTCGGCGTTGAACATCAGCTGGCGGCCCTGCGCGTCGAACGCGGAGCGGGAGCGGAGGTTGACGCTGCCGCCGAGGCCGTCGGCGTCCATGTCGGGCGTGTTGACCTTGTTGATCTCGATCGCGCCGAGCTGGTCGGAGCCGATGACGTCGAGCGGCGCAGTGCGCAGGCCGCTCTCCGGGGTGGCGAGGCTGGCGCCGTCAACCGCCACGTGGTTGTACTGCGCGTTGACGCCACGGATGATGATGTAGCGGCCCTCACCCTGGTCGCGGTAGAGCGCGAGGCCGGGGACGCGCTGGAGCGACTCGGCGGCGTTCTCGTCGGGGAACTGGCCGATCGCATCGGAGGCGACGATGTTGGTGAGCGTCTCAGCGGAGCGCTGCTGGTTCACCGCGCGCGCGGTGCCGACCACGTTGCCTTCGATCACGAAGGCATTCATCTGGACGATGCTATCGGCGCCGCCCGCGGTGCCGAACGCGTTGTCGAGCTGCACGGTCTGGCCGGCACGGACCTCGGTGTTGCGCTTGAGCTCGGGATAGCCGACGTAGTCGAACTCGACGCTCTGGGCGCCGGCGGGAACGTTCGCGAGGATGTAGTCGCCGCGGGCGTCGGTGAAAGTCTCGAGGGCGGTCCCCGGCACGCTCACGTGCACGCCGGCGAGGGCGAGCTGCGACGCGGCGTCGGCGACGTGTCCACTGATGGCGCCGGTCGCGGCGCCTTGGGCGAACAGCGACGGAAAGCCGGTCAGGGCGGCGCTCGTCGCGAGCAGGATAAAGATACGGCGTTGGGTGTTCATCGAATGCCACCGTGCCGTCGGGCGCAAATCGCGGTCAAGTGCCCGTTCCGTGCGTCATCGTTTTATCACACGACGGCCACCCAACCGTCACCTCCCCGACACAAATCGCGCCGATCCGTGTCACGCGAAGACGCGAAGGTCGCGAAGAATCCCGCCCGTGCGCCGACCCGGCTTGTCACGTAATACGTGATAAGCGGGCCGGCCGTCAGGTTATTTCCCGCCTCGACTTCGCGACCTTCGCGTCTTCGCGTGACACCCTCCGGTCGCTGATTCCCTCGACGCGTGCGATCCCTCTCGGCAATTTCACGGCGATGATCCGCGCGTTTCAATGGGACCTCGCCCGCCAGGTGGAGCGGCTCGGCTGGCTGCGCACGCAGCTGCCGCGCTACGCCGACTGGGGCTACCAGGAGCTCTACCTGCACCTGGAGGACGCGGTCGCCTACCCCAGCCTGCCCGGCGTGGCGCGCGCGGACGCCTATACGTATCGGGAATTCGAGACCCTCGTCGCCGCCGCCGATCGCGCCGGCATTCGGGTCGTGCCGATCGTCAACCTGCTCGGCCACACCCAGTATCTCCTCAAGGTCCCCGCCCTGCGCGACCTCAACGAGCGCCGCGCGCCGGACGGCTCGCCGCTCGCCCAGGGCCAGATCTGCCCGCTCCACCCCCGCACGCTCGAGGTCGCAGCCAAGCTGCTCCACGACATGCGGCCGTTCTGCACCGCGGGGAAGGTGCACGTCGGCCTCGACGAGTCATTCCACCTCGGTCTCCATCCGCTCAGCCGCGCGGAGATCGCACGCATCGGGCTCGCGGGCCACTTTGCCGGCCACGTCAACCGCCTGCACCGGCTGACCCACGGCCTCGGTCTGCGCCTCGGGTTGTGGGCTGACATGCTCTACCATCTGCCGGAAGCGATCCCGCAGCTGCCGGCCGACATCATCACCTACGATTGGTACTACTATCCCTTCGGACGTCACCCGCGGGTCGAGCTGTTCAATTTCGCGGAGCGCGACCTGGCGACGCCGCTGCGCGCCCGCGGCATCGAATACTGGGGTTGCCCGATGAACGGCGCCTTCCGCCACGAGCCCCTGCCCGTCTTCGGCGAGCGGCTGGCGAACATCCGCGCCTGGTGGGAACGCTGCCAGCGCACGCAGGCCGCCGGCATGCTCGTGACGTCCTGGGAAGCCAGCCGCCTCGCGGCTGAATTACCGGTCACGGTCGATGCCGCGGCCGCCGGTCTCTGGCTGGAGCCGGAAAAGAGCGACACCGTCGACCTGCTCACGCGCGGATTCCAGCAAACGGCGGCGTCGAAAATCTCCCGCGCCGCCGCACGCGAGCTCGCCCGGACCGCGCTGGCGGCCGATGCCGGCGCGTTTGCCGGCTACGCGCGCTGGGAAATCAACGACCGCTGGGATTTGTCCGCCGGGCGCGAGGGCCTGTCGTCGTATGAGCGCGAGCTCGCATTCTTCAACCGGCAGACCGCCCGGACGGCGGGACGGGCGGCGGCATTCGCCGCGAGCCTGCGCTTCCGCCGCTACCTGGCGGTGCGCGACGTCTTTGTCCGGAAAAACGTCCGCAGTGTTTTCCAGCTGCGGCGCTGGCTCGCCCAAGGCGGGCCGACCCATCCGCGGATCAAGCCCGCTCTCCTCGCGCTGCGGACCGAAGCGCAGGAATTCGGCCGCGCCTGGCGCGACGGCCGCAGCGCCGCGCGGGCCATGTGGACCCGGACGCGCGATCGCGCGGTCCGCGGTCCGAACGAGACGCTGCTCGCCGCCGACGCCGACCGGCTGAGCAGCTGGCGCGAATGGCTCGCCTCCGTCGCCGCGCGACCGGAATTGCTACGCGCAGCGACGCCGGTCTGCGGCGCCTGGCAGCTGCGCTTCCTCGTCTGGAATTTCGCGCCCGCCCTGCAGAAGGTCGTGGTGGAACAGCGTCAGTCCGACGGCACCTGGGCGGTGCTGCACGGCCGGTTCACGATTGAATTCCGCGCCGCGGCGGCGCGCCCCCGCACGCCGCTCCGGCGGGAGTTCACCGTGCCCATCGATTCACCATCGGCACGACTGCGCCTGGCCGTGCGCGGTATCGGCCAGGTTCGTCTCGGACAAGTCGAGCTCACGGATGGCGTGACGCGACTGCGCCCCCGGCATTGGCCCTCCGCCCTGCGCAAACTGCTCGGTCGTCCGGCTCCGCAGCGTGGATTTCCCGAGCTCGATCTGCAGGTCAACCAGGGCGAGCTGCCGCTTGCTTTCCCGCCGCCGCCTGCATCCTGAAGCGGACTCATCCGCGTGAAGGAGCTGCAAGCCATCGTCCAGCATCTCACCGCCCCCGGCGCCAAGTCCGGGGTGCTGGCGACGCTCGTCACCGTCGAAGGCTCGTCCTACCGCCGTCCAGGCGCGCGCCTGCTCGTTACGGCGGACGGCCGTCGCATCGGCTCGATCAGCGGCGGCTGCCTCGAGGAGGACGTGCTCGCCCGCGCCCACGCGGTGGCCGCCAGCGGAAAACCCGAGCTCGTGCTCTACGATACCTCTTCGGAGAACGATCTGGTCTGGGGCGTCGGGCTCGGCTGTCACGGCGTGGTCCAGGTGCTGCTCGAAAAACTTCCCGCCAATCCCGAATGGGTGAAGACGCTGTCCGCCAATCTCGGCGCGCGCCGCGCCACTGACATCGAGGTGATCTGGCGGGGCGCCGGAGCCAGGGCGCCGCTCGGCACGCGTCTCGCCTCGCCCTTCACCCCGACGCCTTCGGATGCGGGTATTTTCCGCCAGACGCTCGAGCCGCCGGTCTCGCTCGTGATTTTCGGCGCAGGCGATGACGCCCAGCCGCTCGCCGGTTTCGCCAAACAGCTCGGCTGGCACCTGACCGTCGCCGATCCGCGGCCCGCGTTTGCCACCGCCGCGCGTTTTCCCGAAGCCGATGCCCTCGTGGTGGGGCCAGCCGCGGAGCTGGTGGGCCGGATCGATCCGGGTCCGGCAACGCTGGCGGTCGTCATGACGCATCACTACGTCCACGACGTCCCCCTGCTTCGTGCGCTGCTTGCCCGGCCGCTCGCCTATCTGGGACTGCTCGGACCGAAGAAGCGCGCCGACAAGATCGCCGCGGATCTCACGGCCGACGGCTTCGTGCTCACGCCGGAAATGCAGGCACGCCTGCACGCGCCGGTCGGCCTCGATCTCGGCGCCGAAACTTCCGGCGAAGTCGCGCTCGCGATCATGGCGGAGATGCAGGCGGCGCTCGGCCAGCGCGATGCGCGCCCCCTACGCGAGCGGACGGGATCGATCCATGGAATCAAGTAACAGGTGGAACGCGTTGTCCCTAGCGCGTTGTTCGCACCGTCCGCATCACCCATCGGCAACGTCTCGCAACGCGTTAGGGACAACGCGTTCCACCTCATGCGCTTCGGCATAATCATTCTCGCCGCAGGCGCTTCGACCCGAATGGGCGCGCCGAAGCAACTGCTCGAGATCGACGGCAAGCCTTTGATTGTTCGCGCCGCCGAAGCAGCGCTGGGTTCAGCGGCTTGGCCGGTCGTGATCGTGCTCGGGGCAAATGCGGAGAAGATCCGCCCCTGCCTTGCCCGTCTGCCGGTGCTGATCGCGGAAAATCCGACATGGGCCGAGGGCATGGCCTCCTCGATCCGTGCGGGTATTACGACGCTGCGCCAGTTCTCGCGCTCGCTCGATGCCGCCGTGGTGGCGCTCTGCGACCAGGCGGCGTTCGCGCCGAAGACCATCGCCCAGCTGGTCGAGGCGCAGCGCACGAGCGGGCGAAGCATCGTCGCAGCCCGCTACGCCGGAAAGAACGGCGCGCCGGCGCTTTTTCTGCGTGAGCACTTCGCGACGCTCGCCGCGCTCACCGGCGACGCGGGCGCACGAGCGCTGCTCAACGGTCCGGCGGAACAGGTAACAGCCGTGGATTTGCCCGAACTCGCTTTCGATTTAGACACCCCCGGCGACTACGAACGCTGGCAGCGGGAAGCGAAAACCTAAAAGCGAACGGGTAGAAACCCGGTGTCACACAGAGACACAGAGTACACAGAGGAAAAATTCCGATCTCTGTGCACTCTGTGTCTCTGTGCGAAACCGGCTCGAGGGATTTCGATTGGACCCCGGAAGCGGGTCGGAGACCCGCTCTACGTGGTTCGAGCCAGACGCGCCTGCAGCGCCTTGGCGCGACCGAAGGCGGCCTCGATCGAGGTGTCGCGCACCGTGAAGTGGCCCATCTTGCGACCCGGGCGCGGCTCGGCCTTGCCATAGAGGTGCAGCTTGGCGCGGGGCTCGGCGAGAATGACCTCCCACGCGGGAGCGCCGATCACCTTGCCGTCTTTCCACTGCCAGGCGTCGCCGAGAATGTTCACCATCACCGTGGGCTCGCGGACCGCGACGCCGCCGAGGGGAAGGCCGCAGACGGCGCGCACGTGCTGCTCGAACTGGCTGGTTTCACCGCCGTCGATCGACCAGTGCCCGGAATTGTGCGGCCGGGGCGCGAGCTCGTTCACCAGGATCTCGCCCTTGGTCGTGAGGAAAAACTCCACCGCCAGCAGGCCGATCACGCCGAGCCGCGCCGCGATATCCTCCGCGAGCCGCTGGGCCGCCGCCGTCACCTCCGCCGGAATGCGCGCGGGCACCAGGGAAAAATCGAGGATGTGGTGGGTGTGAATGTTTTCGGCGATCGGAAAAGCCTTCGCCTCGCCGGCCGAACTGCGCGCAACGATGGCAGACAGCTCGCAGGAAAATGTGCACCAGCGCTCGATGACGCAGCGGCGGCCGCGGAAGATCGCGGCGGCCTGGGCCAGGTCGGCCTCGGTCTCGAGCTTCATCTGCCCCTTGCCGTCGTAACCGAAGTCGGCCGTCTTCACCACGCAGGGCAGACCGACCTCCGCCACGGCAGGCGCGATGTCGCCATCGAGCGCCTCGGCATAGGCCACGTGCGGAAATTTGTTGGCCTTGAGCCAGGCCTTCTCGCGCTGCCGGTTCTGGCAGACGTGCAGCACCTCCGCGTTGGGATGCAGCGGCGCGCGGCGCGCGACGGCGGCGAGCGGCTCGGACGGGATGTTCTCGAACTCGTAGGTGACGACGTCGCAGCCGGCCGCGAATTTCTCCAACGCGGCGGTGTCCTCGTAGGACGCGTTCGTCTCGAAATCGGCGACAGCGCCCGCCGGACCGCCCGCCTGCGGCTCGAAGATGTGGACGCGATAGCCGAGCGTGTGCGCCGCCTGGGCGAACATGCGGCCGAGCTGGCCGCCGCCGAGCACGCCGATGGTTTTTCCCGGCGGGATCATCCTGATCGTCACGGCAGCTTCGCCTTCAGCACCTTGGCGGTCTGCGCGGCGCGGAAGCCGTGCCACGCGCGGCGGGTGCGGACGTCGCTCTGCGCGAGAAGCGAAGCGGCGAAGAGACCGGCGTTGATCGCTCCGGCCTTGCCGACCGCGAAGGTCGCGACCGGCACGCCGCCCGGCATCTGTGCGATGGAAAGCAGCGAATCCAGGCCCTTGAGCGCCTTCGACTCCACCGGCACGCCGAGGACCGGCAGCGTGGTGAGCGACGCCGTCATGCCCGGCAGATGCGCGGCGCCGCCGGCGCCCCCGATGATGACCTTCAGCCCGCGGCGCTCGGCCGACTCCGCGTAGGAGACCATGAGCCGGGGGGTGCGGTGCGCCGAAACCACGCGTTTCTCGAACGGCACGCCGAGCGACGTGAGCGTCTCGGCCGCATGCCGCATCGTCTCCCAATCGGAGGTGCTGCCCATGATGATGCCGACGAGCGGTTTCGCCATAATAGGCCTGCTAGCGAAAGCCGCGCTCGGGCTGGGGCAAGATCATATCGCCGCGGATCAATCTTCGGAAGTCTCGCGCAGAGGCGCGGAGACGCGCAGGTCGGCGCAGATTCGATCCGATTTCACACAGAGAACACGGAGTACACAGAGTTTAACCGATCCTTCATCTCTGTGTACTCCGTGTTCTCTGTGTGAAACCTCCGAAATAAAAAGCCCGCTCCAAAGAGCGGGCTTGCAGAAGATATATTTGAGCGCCGGGCTCAGGACTTGGCTTCGTAGATGTAGCCTTCCTCGCCGTGGTCGGAGAGGTCGAGGCCTTCCTGTTCGCCTTCGGGCGTCGGGCGGAGGCCGATGACCGCCTTGATGAGGTAGGCGATGATCACGGTCGAGATGACCGAGAGCACGAGCGTCAGGCCGATGGCCTTGAGCTGTTCCAGCCAAAGGGTCTTGCCGACGATGTCCTTGAGGTTGGTGTTCAGGTTGCCGTTGACCGACGCCGTGGCGAAGATGCCGGTGATGAAGGCGCCGAGCGTGCCGCCGACCGCGTGGACGCCGAAGGTGTCGAGCGCGTCGTCGTAACCCAGCAGCGGCTTCAGCTTGGTGCAGGCGAGGAACGGAACCACGCCGGCGAGCAGGCCGACCCACATCGCGGACGTGCTGTCGATGAAGCCGCAGCAGGGCGTGACCACGACCAGGCCAGCGACCGCGCCGGAGCAGAAGCCGAGCACGCTGGCCTTCTTGCGGGTGAGGTACTCGAGGGCGGCCCAGGTGAAGGATGCGACCGCGGTGGCGAGCGTCGTGGTCGTGAAGGCGTTGGCCGCGACCCCGTCGGCGGCGACCGCGGAGCCGGCGTTGAAGCCGTACCAGCCGACCCAGAGCATCCCGGTGCCGATCATGCAGAGCACCATGCTGTGCGGAGGCATCGGCGTCTTTCCGAAGCCGATGCGGGGCCCGATGATCAGGCAGAGCAGCAGCGCGGACCAGCCCGAGGACATGTGCACCACGGTGCCGCCGGCGAAGTCGATCGCCTTGATCGTCGCGC
>CALFNJ010000492.1 GCA_937902865.1 uncultured Opitutaceae bacterium | reverse complement strand
CTTTCCGGATGAAGGAGCAGAAACCCTTCGTGCCGCCGCCGCGCCGTCGGCAGTACTAATCCCTTTCCATCAAGCGGGTCTTCGGGCCCGCTTTTTTTATCGTGGCATTTGTTTATCTGGAACTCAGGAAGTCAGGAACGAACCACCGGAAAATTGCCGCACGCAGCGAAGAGGAATTCAGGCTGGCCGGGAAACTCCTCCGACCTCTGCGTCTCTGAGGCTCTGTGCGAGACCTGCCGAATTCCGTTCCTGATTTCCTGAGTTCCAGATAAGTAACAACCGCTCCGTTGCCCCGCCGATGCCGCGTTCGCCTCGTTCCCGTCCCGATTGCGAAAGTCGCGCTCCCGCCGCGTTCGCAGGGCCGATCCAGGATTTCCTCAATACCCTGGCGCTCGAGCGGAGTCTGTCGCCGAACACCGAGAAGGCCTACGGCAGCGACCTCGACCAGTGCGCCGCCTTCCTCGCGCGGCAGGGTGCGTCGGATTGGAGCACGGTGCGCGGCGAGCAGGCCGCGGCGTGGGTCCATTCGCTGAGCGTGGGCGAGTACACGCCCGCCAGCCTGGCCCGCAAACTGACGGCGCTGCGGGTCTTTGCCCGGCATCTGGTGCGGGAGAAAGTGCGCGAGGACGATTTTACGGCGCTGCTGTCCGCGCCCAAGCTCGGCCGCCGGATTCCGGGCACGCTGTCGACCGATGACATCTCGCGCCTGCTGACGGCACCGGCCGGAGGCGACGCGGCGTCGCTGCGCGACCGGGCGCTCCTGGAGCTTTTCTATTCGAGCGGGCTGCGGGTGTCCGAACTCGCGGGCCTGACGCTGCAGCAGCTCGATCTCGAGAGCGGTTTTCTGCGGGTCTTCGGCAAAGGCTCGAAGGAGCGGGTTGTGCCCGTCGGCAGCCAGGCGCGCGACGCGCTCACCGCGTGGCTGACGGCGGGACGGCCGCGCTTCGTGAAGCAAGCCACGGGCAGCCAGCTCTTCCTCAACAACCGCGGCACGGCACTCTCCCGCGTTGCGCTGTGGATGATCGTGAAAAAATACGCGAAGCGCGCCGGCCTCACACAGAATGTGAAGCCGCATCTCCTCCGCCACTCCTTCGCCACGCATCTGCTGGGCGGTGGCGCGGATCTCCGTGCGATCCAGGAAATGCTCGGCCACGCCAACATTGCCACGACCC
>CALFNJ010000491.1 GCA_937902865.1 uncultured Opitutaceae bacterium | reverse complement strand
AACGTCGGTCATGCCGGGCCCGACGCAGATGATCGTCGAACACCGCCTGTATCTTTCGCTGGCCGCGGTGACGGCCTTGGCCGCCGCCGGCGCCTTCCGTCTCGGCGGCCGGCGCATGCTCGCGGGACTGCTCGTCGTCGCCTGTGCTTTCGGCGTGCTGACGTTCCGCCGCAACCAGGACTACCGCACCGACCTGTCGCTGTGGGAGGACACCGTCGCCAAGCGGCCGGACAACCCGATCGCCCACGAGAATCTCGGCGCCGCGCTTTCGGCCCACGGGCGGAAAGCGGAAGCGATGGCCGAATTCGAAACCACCCTCCGGCTCGACCCGACGAACCCCGAGGGAAACATCAATCTCGGCGAGGCGCTTTCCGCCCTCGGCCGGACGCAGGAGGCGATGGAGCATCTGCTGAAGGCCATCCCGCTGGCGCTCAATCATCCCGCCCTGCAGCTCAACCTCGGGACGACGCTCGACCGCATGGGTCGGACCCGTGAGGCGATCTTTTATTATGAGCGCGCGCTGCGGATAAAACCCGAGTTCGCCGAGGCGCATAATAATCTCGGCGACGCTTACCTGCGCCTGGGCCAGACGGACCTCGCTCTTCCCCATGTCCAGGAGGCGCTGCGGCTGAAGCCCAACTATCCCGAGGCGCACTACAACCTCGCCTTCATCCTCGCCGCCCGCGGCCAGCTCGCGGAAGCCACCGCCGAATTCGAGGTCGGCCGCCGCCTGCAGCCCGACAACGCCATCGCGCGCCACAGCTGGGGGAATGCCCTCGCCACCGCCGGACGGAAAACCGAGGCCGCCGCCGAGTTCGAGGCCGCAGTGAAAATGGCCCCGGCCGATGCCGCGATTCGCTACGATTACGGCAACCTGCTCGCGGGTTCGGGGAACTACTCCGGCGCCATCGAGCGCTACCGCGAGGCGCTGCAGCTGCGGCCCGACTACGCGGAGGCCGAGAACAATTTTGGCACCGCGCTCACCCTGCTCGGCCGCCCCGCCGAGGCCGTCGAGCACTACCGGGCCGCCGTCCGCATCCGTCCCGACAACGCCGGTGCCAACAACAACCTCGGCCTCGCCCTCGCGCGGATCGGCCGGCTGCAGGAAGCCGTGAGTTATTTCGAGGCCGCGGTCCGCCTCGCACCCGATTTTCAGGAGGCGCTCGCCAATCTCCGCCAGGCGCAGGCCCAGCTCCGCGGTGGACCACCGCGCTGAGCAGCCTGCAGCAGGTGGGGCGCGTTATCCCTAACGCGCCGAAATCGCTGTCCGCGTTTCACGTCCGGCAGAGCTGAACCGGCGCGTTAGGGATAACGCGCCCCACCTCCCCAGGAAATACCGCCGATCCAGGGACGTATTTCGCCGGCCACCCGCCTCGATCAATCAATCAATGACCGCCAGCTCCGCACGCACCGCGGCTTCCAAGCGGGCGAGTCCGTCGCGCACGATCGATTCCGTCGGCCCCTCGACCAGCAGGCGCAGCTTCGCTTCGGTGCCGGAATAACGCACGAGCAGGCGGCCCTGCGCGCCGAGCTCCCGCTCCAGCGCGGCGATCGTTCCCGTCAGGCCCGGCAGCGTTTCCAGCGGCTTCTTCTCCCGCACTTTCAGCGCCGCGGAGGCCTGCGGAAATTTCTTCAGCGCCTGGCGCAGCTCGGACAACGGTCGGCCGGTATCGCGCATCACCTCGATCACCTTCAGGGCCGCCACCAGGCCGTCGCCGGTTGGCGATACTTCCGCGCAAATGATATGGCCCGACGACTCCCCGCCGAGCATCGCACCTTCGGCCACCATCCGTTCGCTCACATAGCGGTCGCCTACCGCCGTGCGCAAAACGCGTCCGCCGGCCGCGGCCAGGGCTGCATCCACGCCGAGATTGCTCTGCACGGTCACGACGAGCGTGTTCTTCGCGAGCTTCCCGCGCTGGAGGGCATGCCGCGCCAGAATCGTCAGGATCTCGTCGCCATCGAGCACGCCGCCAAGCTCGTCGCAAAGGATGCAGCGGTCGCCGTCGCCATCGTGCGCGATGCCGAGTCGCGCCGCGGCGGCCCGCGTCCGTTCTGCGAGTTGTTCCGGGTGCTCGCTGCCAACGCCCGCGTTGATGTTCCGCCCATCAGGACTGTCTCCCTGTCCGACCACTTCGGCGCCCAGCGCGCGCAGGACCACGGGACTCGTGCCGCACGTCGCACCGTTCGCAGTGTCGAGCGTCACGCGCCAGCCGCGCAGCGCTCCGGCCGGCAGCAGTGCCGTGGCGGCCGCGATGTAATCAGCCGTCGCGCCCGGGCCACTGCCAAGCAGGGTCAGCGGATCCGCCGCGGGACGGGTGGGCAGCAGACGCTCGATCGCGAGCTCATCCGCGTCCGTGAGCTTGATGCCGGCCGGGCCGAAAAATTTGATGCCATTGTCCGACGCCGGATTGTGCTACGCCGTGATCACTTCCCCGAGTGCGGCGCGTTCGACCCGCACCGCCCGCGTCATCGCCGGCCGGGGACCGATCCGCCCCGAGTGGTACCGCAATGTCCCCAAAGGTTCCAACCTCACTTTCACCGATGCCGGTCACGTGGTCTCCATCGCCCGCGGAGCCACCGGCGACATTGCGGCCATTTCCGCTGCCCCCGATACCTACGTCTCCCGCCGCGTCCGGAGCTTTGCCGCCATCTTCATTCCCATCGGCGTCCTCTGCGGACT
>CALFNJ010000490.1 GCA_937902865.1 uncultured Opitutaceae bacterium | reverse complement strand
CGACCACCGTTGCCATGCCCGCTTCTCCGCCGCCAGCTTCGGACGCCCCTCACGCCCCTCCGCTCGCACCACCGGCCCCCTCCACCCGGGTTCCGTGGCCTGTGTTCGCCGGCGCCGTCGCGCTCGGGGCGTGGCTCTTCGCCTACAAGCTCCGGAGCTTCCTCGGACTCGCCTACACATCGGATCTTTTCCAGTTCAGCCAGCTCGCGACCAGCTGGCTGCGCGGACACTTCCTCGTGGATAACTGCTACGGCGATCATCTCTCCATCCACACGTATTTCTTTTGTCCGCTGCTTGCTGCCGTCGTCGTCCCATTCGGCCCGGCGGGACTGCTGCTGCTGCTGGGAATCGCCCTCGGCGCGCAGATGGTCGGCCTTTTCAAGATCCTCCGACACCTCCAACTGCCCGTTCCCGCCGCCGCCGGCGGAGCTGCGCTTGTCTCGGCCATGCCGTTCTCGCTGCACGTCTACCAGGACATCATCTACGGATTTCACGTGGAACTGCTCGTGCCGGTCCTCGGCATCTGGCTGGCGTATTTCCTTCTCCGCCGCAGCTGGCCCGGCGCGCTGCTCACGGCGCTGGTCCTCATTGGCGTGAAGGAGGAAGAGCCGTTGATCGCCGGCTCCATTGCGACGATGGTGATCGCCGAGGATTTCCTGCGGACGATGCTCGACCGGACCGCGCCAAAGCGTCGGCGCTGGCGCGCCGGGTTTAACCTTCCCGCCTTCGCCGTGCTCGTGCTTGCGCTCGCGGCCATCCCGGTTCTGCTCCACGTCCTTCGCACCCATGCGCCGCAGGGTTACTCGCCCGGAAGTTTCGGCCGGATTCGCACGATCGATGGCTCGAGCATCGATCAGGAAATGGGGGTGGTGGCCTATCTCCTCGACAACGGAGTCGCCTGGCTGAAATCCGCTCAGGTCGTCAAATGGCTGGGACTCGTCCTTGGCTGCACATTTGGACTCATTCTCCTTCGTCCGCACTTTCTCCTGTTCGGCGTGGGCACGACGCTCATCAGCTGGCTCGTGCAGGACGATCTTTTCTGGTCTCCGCGACTGGCGCCGCCGCTGGCGTTCATCGAGGTGGCGGCCATCCTCGGCCTCGCCGCCGCCTTTCACGGGGCGACCGGAAAAAACAACCAAGCCGGCCGCCCGCGCCGGGTGCTCGGCGGCCTCACGCTTCTGGTCGCGATCGCCGCGGGCCTGGTCTGGCAATTTCGCCAGGTCCCGGCCACGGCCAGCGTTTATCTGCAATCTCCGCCGCAGGCGGTCAGCGCCGAAGCTCGCCGCCAGGCGGACGAACTCTTCACGCAGTACCGCCAGGCGCGACGCCCCGGCGAGGCCGTCATCGCCTCCACTCACCTTTTCCGCTACGCCGATTACCGCAGTCTGTTCTGGATGGATCGCCTCGCGGGACGTCCCACGCCAGTCTGGGTCCTCTGGGAGTATGACGAATCGCCGGCCGGTGGCGCCCGGCGCGACGGCTACCGGCTCGTCGGGCAGGCTGGACGTTTTGCGCTCTTCCGACTTTCCAGCCCCTAGCCTGCTTTATTTCCTTCGATTTTGAGTTTTGGATTTTGGCCCCTTCCCCGACACGCTTGTCTCCGCCATGAGTAAACCGACCCTTCGTGAAACCGGTCTCGTCGATGTGCGCTTCGGACGGAACGTGACCGTGGTGCAGCCCGCGAATCTCTACGGTTGCGCCATCGGCGATGACTGCTTCATCGGGCCGTTCGTGGAAATCCAGCGCGATGTCGTGATCGGCGCCCGCACCCGGATCCAGTCGCACAGCTTCATCTGCGAACTGGTCCGCATCGGCGAGGCCTGCATGATC
>CALFNJ010000489.1 GCA_937902865.1 uncultured Opitutaceae bacterium | reverse complement strand
AGCCGCGAGCCCCGCGCGCCGAGCACCGCATCGAAACCGGTCGTGGTCTGCGTGAACGCCGCCTGCGACTGCGTCTTCACCATCCACACGCACATCAGCAGCCCGCACGCGAGCGCGATGCTGCCCGCCGTGACGAGCGTCGAGAGCGCGTGCTGGCGCAGGGAGCGGTAAATGATCAGGGGAAGAGTCACGGTAGCGCGGCTGTTGGGCCCAATGGCCGCAAGTAACATGTACCAAGTAACAAGTAACAAAGCCGGCCACAGAAGGGCGCACGGCAAACGCTCTTAAAACTACCGCAAAACTGTGCTGGAGCTGACATCTGCTTGTTACTTGGTCCTTGGAATTTGTTACTTCGCGCCGGCCACGCTGGCGCGCGTGCGGTTGATTTCCGCGAAGACGCGCACGCTTTCAAAGCGCGCGAGGACGTCCTCGTCGTGGCTGACGAGCAGGAGCGAGGCGCCGTTCTCGCGGCAGACTTCGCGGATCAGGTCGAGCGACTCGTGCGCGTGCTTGCGGTCGAGATTGCCGGTGGGCTCGTCGGCGAGGACGAGCTTCGGACGATTCGCCAGCGCGCGGGCGACCGCGACGCGCTGCTGCTGTCCGGTGGAGAGCTGGCGGGGAAAATGGTCGAGCCGGTGGCCGAGGCCCACCCGCGTGAGCAGTTCCTTCGCGTGCGCCCGGTCCGCGCCGGGGCCGAAGGACATGCCGAGCACGACGTTTTCCACGACGGTGTAGCCCTGGAGCAGGTTGAAGGTCTGAAAAATGTAACCGATCTTCTCCGCGCGCAGCCGGTCACGGCGCGCCTCGCTCAGCGCGGTCATCTCGGCGCCGTCGATCTCCACCCGGCCGCTTTCCGCCGCGAGGATGCCGGCGATGAGATGCAGGAAGGTGGTCTTGCCCGATCCGCTTTCGCCCCGCAGCGCGATCTGCTCGCCCGCTGCCAGTGCGAAGGCCGGCACCCGCACGATCTCCACTCGCTCGCCCTCGGGGGAGGTGAACGACTTGGTCAGATCGGTGATGGCGAGCATGGCGGGGTGCAACGTTCAGACGCCGGCGCGGGTCGCAAGGAGACACCAAAAAGCGTCCGAGCCCCAGCCATTTTCTTTTCACGGCCCGGCTGAAGCGCGGCTTATGTCGCAGCTTCTTCCCGTTCGAAATCCAAACTCTGAAATATCTGAGCGAAAATTTTCCGGGATCCGACGGCAGGCCGAGTCGTCCCCGCCGAGCCACGGCTCACCGGGACGGTTCGCCCTACCTTTGCTCGCGCCAGGCGATTGCGCTCCCGCGATGGCATCCCAAGCTATTCCTGATTTCCTGAGTTCCAGATAGAACCTTTTCTTCGTCCGCGATCGCCGCCCTTGGTACTTGTTACCTGGCACCTGTTACTTTCCTCCCCCCATGCACTACACTTCCCTCGGCCGTTCCGGTGTGCGCGTCTCCCGGCTTTGTCTCGGCACCATGAACTTCGGCCCGCACACGCCGGAACGCGATGCCTTCGCGATCATGGACCGCGCGGTCGAGCTCGGGATCAACTTCTTCGACACCTCCAACACCTACGGTCGCAGCGTGTCGCTCGGGCTCACCGAAACGATCATCGGCCGCTGGCTCGCCCAAGACGGCGGGCGGCGCGACTACGTGGTGCTCGCGACCAAGGTCTACGGCCAGATGGTCGAGGGTCGCCCCGACCCGAATCTCGAACGTGGCCTCTCCGCGCGGAAGATCATCCGCAGCTGCGAGGAAAGCCTGCGCCGGCTGCAGACCGACCGCCTCGATCTCTACCAGATGCATCACGTCGACCGGAGTTGCCCGGTGGAGGAATGGCTGGATGCGATGGAAACGCTCCGCCGCCAGGGCAAAATTTATTACGTGGGCTCGAGCAATTTCGCCGGCTGGGATATCGCCACGGCGCAGCTCACCGCCGCACGCACCGGCCATCCGCCGCTCGTGACCGAGCAGAGCGTGTACAATCTCGCCAATCGCGCCGTCGAACTCGAGGTGCTGCCCGCCTGCCGGCATTTCGGTGTCGGCGTGATCCCGTGGAGCCCGCTCGCCGGCGGACTGCTCGGCGGCGCGCTCGCCAAGGCGGCCGCGGGCCGCCGCGCCACAGCGGAGGCGGAACAAAAGATCGCGCAGAAGCGCCCGCAGCTGGAGGCCTACGAAAAACTCTGCCGGGCGCTCGAAGCGAGCCCGGCCGACGTCGCTCTCGCCTGGCTCCTCGCCAATCCGGCGGTGACCGCACCCATCATCGGCCCCCGCACACTCGACCAGCTCAACGGCGCGCTGAAGGCGCTTCAACTCCGGCTCAACGACGAAACCCTGAAGCAGCTCGACGCGATCTTCCCCGGACCCGGTGAGGCCCCGGTGGCGTATGCGTGGTAAGGCAGTTATCGCGATAGCGGATTGGCCCGCGTCGCTTGTCGAATCGGGACGATGCGCCCTTCAGGGCCTACGTCCGACCAGGTTGCATCCGCACGCGCGGGGGGCACGGCTTGGGCGCCAGCGCAAGTTTTCCGCTGGGCGGGACTAGCCTGGTGGCATTCTCCGATTTGGGCGCTGCTCATCGTCGTCACGGGCATTTTCTTCGCCCGACGCCCGGACGCTTTCCTGCATCCCCAGTTTTGGGCGGAAGACGGGATGTTCTTTCACTCCGACTATACGTTGGGGCTCTCTGCCGTCTTCCTGCCCTACAACGGCTACCTTCATCTGGTGCCGCGTCTGATCGCGATTGCGGCGTCATTTTTTGACCCGCTCTGGATTCCCGGGTGTTACGTCTACGCCTCTCTTCTGCTGACGCTCTACGTCGCCGCGCGCACCCAGACGCGTCGCATGCCGTTCAAAACCCACGCCGGCTTTGCCCTGGCCGTGGCGCTGGTCCCGGACGCTCCGGATGGCCTGCTCAATCCCACCAATCTGCAGTTCATCCTGGCATGCAGTCTCATTCTGCTCCTCATCTCGATCGATCCGGCGACTCCCCGGGAGTTTGTCCACGACGTCGTCGCCCTGCTGCTGCTGGGGCTCACCGGTCCTTTCAGTGTCGTGCTGGCACCGCTCTTTCTGCTCCGTGCCCTCCTGCGCCGCAGCCGGACAAGTTCGATTCTTGCTTCAATCGGCATCGTGACGGGGCTCATTCAGGTTTGGATGATTATCAGGCATCCCCTGCAGCTACCTCCCGCTCCCGATGAGCGGATGGATCTCAGCTATCTGTTCGCCGTGCCGGGCTCTCGCCTCGCCGGCTCCCTCCTGCTGGGGCACTTCTTCCCCGCACGTCCCTCTCGGCTGGCATTGAATCTGGCGGGCATCGCCACGCTCGCCCTGATCGGCTATCTGGCCTGTCGGCACGAACGCTATCGCTGGCCGCGGCTGATGATCGGGGCGTGCTGCGTCCTTCTGCTGGCCAGCGCCCTTTTTCGCCAACGCATGACCCTGCCCTCCATGGCGGGGTTCGGCTTCGGGTCCCGTTACTTCTATGGACCGCAACTGTTGGTGCTCTGGCTACTCATGCTCAGCCATTTCGACAGCGGGGTGAAATCCCGGGTGCTGCACGGCGCACTGCTGGTCTTTCTTGCCGTCAATCTCCCACGTTTGCGCGAGCCGGCGATGATCGACTTTCACTGGGCCAGCTACGCTCCAAAAATCCGCCACGGAGAAGCTGTGGATATACCGATCAATCCGGACTGGACGATTCCGCTTCCGGCACGAAAGCCTTCGTCGAATCGGACGGGAAAATAGTTCGCGCGGTTCGCTGCTAACAACTCCTTCCTTCGTCCGAGAGAGGAAGGAGCACGGGCTCGCTCAACGCCAACGGCCTTCGATGAAGACGTAGCCGTTGCCGCGATGCTCCCAGCGAGGGGCGACCCAGGTGGCGTGTGGGCGGGGCGGAGCCATCCAATGGCCGCCGACCCATTCATGACGGCCGCCGCGCCAGCCCCAATAGCCTCCGACCCAGACATAATTCGGCCCCGGTCGATCGCGCTCCACGATCACTTCCTGGCGCGGAGGCGGCGGAGCCTGCTGGATCACCACCACCTGGCCCGGAGGCGGAGGAGGATAATCGGCGGCCACCGGCGCGGCGGGCGCCGCCGGCGGCGGCTGCGTCGTCGTCACAGCGGGAGCCGTCGAGTCGTTCCGGCATCCAAGGACGCCAAAGAGGGTCAGGCTCGCTACGCCGATCCATGCCGTCGCCGCCAAGGGGCGACGGACTGGTCCCGTGATAATCACTTTCGTTTTCATGGCCGCCATAGACGCAGTTCCCGGCGGAGCGTTCCGAACGCACCGGCGGAAAAAGTGAGAGGGAATAACTAAAATTGAGGAACCTCGTCCGATGTAGGGGCGTTCCTTGCGGACGCCCAGTTTGGCGATCGTAAACCCGGGCGTCCGCAAGGAACGCCCCTACGTGGCCGGATTGCGGGAAGCGGGGCGAGACGCGCCGCTCCCTACCCTTCGCTCTTGTCAACGGTTCGCCCGGGGCGGACGGTTTTGCCATGAACCTTTTCCGACGGTTCCGCTTCCCCGCCGCCGCGATTTTATGCGTGCTGTCGCTCGGCAATTTACCCGCGGCAGAGGCGTCGAAGACGGCGGAAAGCGCCTACACCACCGGCGTGAAGACGCGCGACGGACTCGGAAAGTATTATTTCGGCCGGGAGATCGCGTCCTACATGACACATGAGGGCGCGCCCTGGCTCGATCGGCCCGAGCGTGACCAGGAGGAACGGCCGGACCTGGTGCTGCAGGCGCTGCAATTGAAGCCCGGCGATCTGGTCGCGGATGTCGGTTGCGGCACCGGCTATTTCAGCTGGCGCATGGCGCAGGCCGTGGCGCCGGGCGGCGTGGTTTACGGCGAGGAAATCCAGCCGGAGATGCTCGATCTGCTGGCGGGCAACATGCGCGCGCATCAGGTCACGAATGTCGTGGGCGTGCTGGGCTCGATCTCGGACCCGAAATTGCCGCAGCCGGTCGATCTCGTCCTGCTGGTGGACGTGTACCACGAATTCAGCGAGCCCGCGGAGATGATGGCGGCGATCTGCCGGAGCCTGAAGCCCGGCGGCCGTGTCGTCTTCGTCGAGTATCGCGGAGAGGATCCGACCGTGCTGATCAAACCCCTGCACAAGATGACCGAGGCGCAGGTGAAGAAGGAGATGACGGCACAGCCGCTCGATTACGTGGAAACAGTGCGCACCTTGCCGCGGCAGCACGTGATCATCTTCCGCAAACGCGGATGAAGATCGGGGGGATTTGTTTTATCTGGAACTCAGGAAATCAGGAACGGAAGCGAGCGAAATGTAGGGGCGTACCTTGGGACGCCCGTCTGGCAGAATCGAACGCGGAAACGGGCGTCCCAAGGTACGCCCCTACCTTCAGTCCGGAATTCTACTGAGCGATTTTCGCGCCCCAGCGCGAAATCTGTCCCTTGGTACTTGTTACCTGGCCCTTGTTACTTCCCCAAACAATTACTGTTTGGGAGCCGGCGGCGTTTTTTCCGTGACGATGCGGAAGACGTAGTAGGTCGCCGTGGTCGAGCCGACGTTCTTCATGCCGTGCTCGTCGTTGGACGCGTAGAAAAAGATCGAGCCCGGGCCGCCGCGCTGGGAGACGCCGTTGATCGTGGCCTCCATCAGGCCTTCCTTCACCACCACCAGTTCCTCGTCGGGATGGTGGTGCGCCGGATGCGGAATCTCGCCGGGGTTCAGCGTGGTCACGTGGCCTTCGAAGCTGACGCACGTCACGGTCGGTGAATTGACGACCTCACGGCGCGCGCCGTTCTTCGTCGGCGTCACCTTCAGCTTTTCCCAGTCGAACACGCTGGAGGAAAGCTTCCCCGGCAGAGCGGCCTTGGCGGCGCCCTCCGGCGGCGCGGTGTGCGTGGCCGCCGTGGTGAGGTTGAAGACGAGATAGGTCGCGGGCGTGGAGCCGACGTTCTGCATGTTGTGCTCATCGTTCGACGCGAAGAAAAACACCGAGCCCGCGCCGGCGCGCTGGTGACGGCCGTTGATGTTCACCTCGATCGTGCCCTCCTTGAGAATGATGAACTCCTCCTGGGAGTGGTGGTGCGGCGGATGCGAGAACACGCCCGGGTTCAGCGTCGTGACGTGGCTCTCGAATTTCTCCAGCGTCGGCGTCGGCAGGTCGACGACCTCGCGACGAAAACCGACGTTGTTCGGCTTCGCCACGAGCTTCTCCCAGTCGAAGACGGTGGAACCGAAGATCTTGGCAGGAGCGGCGGCGGACTTGGACGAGGGCGCCGGCGCGGCGGTCTGGGCCTGAATGGCGAGCGGCGCGAACGCCGCAATGAGGAGAGAACAACGCAGAACGTTTTTCATGGGGTAGGCGGAAAATTCAGGCAGTGGCCGCCCGCGCTTTCAACGTTCAACCTTCAACCGCCACCTTGTAGGGGCGTTCCTTGTGGACGCCCGGGCTTCTTCGGTTGGCAAAGCGAACGGGCGTCCACAAGGAACGCCCCTACCTTTCGAATCAGGCCGCCGTCGCCCGGAGGTCGACGGCCACCGCGGCCTTCGCCAATCGGAAGGGCGTCCCGAAAGGACGCCTCCACCAGATCTCAGCGCCAGTAGCCTTCGATCAAAACGTAGCCTTCGCGGCGATGATCCCAGTGCGGGGGAACCCACACCGAGCGGCCGCGCGGCGGCTCGGCCCAGTGACCGCCGATCCAAACCTGACGGCCGCCCTGCCAGGACCAGTAGCCTCCCATCCAGACGAAGCGCGACGACGGCCGCGGCGGCTGGGTCTCACGGCGCGGCGGCGGCGGTGCATCGTGAATCACGATCACGCCACGCGGTGGCGGCGGGGTCGGCGTCACCACGACCGTACGCGGCGGCGGCGGGGCGCCGATCGCCACTGACACGCCAACATCACGCCAAAAACCCTGGACCAAAACGTAGCCGCTGCCGCGCTGCTCCCAACGCGGAGCAACCCAGACCGCGTGCTCGCGCGGCGGCTGCTCCCAATGGCCGCCGACCCAGACGTGACGGTTGCCACGATAGCCCCAGTAGCCGGGCACCCACACGGACACGGCCGACGGACGCTCGACGATCACCCCACGCTGCGGCGGCGGAGGCGGCACGTTGGCAACAATCACCTCCTGCGGCGCGGCCGCGGTCGGAGCCGCCACCGGCTCGGGAGCCGTGGGTTCCTGCCAGGAGCCCTCGACGAGAACATAACCGTTACCCTTCGTCTCCCAGCGCGGCTCGACCCAGACGGCGCCGGGGATGGGCGGAAGCTCCCAATGCGCGGAAACCCAGGAATAATTACCGTCCTGCCAGCGCCAATGGCCGGCGATCCAGACGTGCTGCGCCGAAGGCTGCTCCTCCGGGACTTCCTGGGCGACGGCCGGCTGCAGCGGCTTGTCGATGATCGGGGCGGGCGACACGGTCGACGCTTCCGGCACCGCCGGATTGGGCGCCTGGGCGCGACTCAGGCTCGGAGCCAAGCCACCGACCAAAAGGCTGAATCCCGCCAGCTTGACCGCGGTCAACGAGGCGGATCGCCGGGACGAAACCGAAAAAGAGGTGGAAGAGGACATGAAGCGTTAGACGCGATCTCTCCACGAAAGTTTCCTGTTCCCTGCACCTCAAATCGCGCCAGACCAAAGGCTTTCGGACCGCGACCGTGACGGCGAGTTTCGGGGGTCTCGCGCGGAGGCACGGCGGCGCGGAGGGCGGAGCCAAACGAAACGTTCAACGTCCAACGCTCAACCTCCAACATTAAACGGGGCAGCACGCTGCGCGG
>CALFNJ010000488.1 GCA_937902865.1 uncultured Opitutaceae bacterium | reverse complement strand
AGATCGAGCCAGTCGTCGCGCCCGACGCCTCCCGTCTGTTCGCGCATGAGCGGGACGACCAACTGGGTCAGCGCGATGAGCGAGAAGAGATTCGTTTCGAAATTTTTCCGGATGAGCTCGACCGGCACCAATTCCACCGGACCACGCGTGCCGTACCCGGCGTTGTTCACGAGTCCGTCGATGCGGCCGAATTTCTCCCGGGCCGTCGCCACCAGGCGCCGGCGATCCGCATCGTTGGTCACGTCGCCCGCCACCGCCACAACCCGCATCCCGGCCGGATCCAGCTCGCGGGCCAGGGCCTCGAGCCGGTCCGCCCGGCGGGCGGAAATCACCAGCTTCGCTCCAGCGCGGGAAAGGCGCCGCACCACCGCCTCGCCAATGCCGGAGGAGGCGCCGGTGACGATGATGACCTGGTCGGAGAATGGAATCATGACGGGAAGTTGGCGGGGTTTGGGAAAATCTGGAACTCAGGAAATTCGAAACGGAAAATCTCAGGCAGAGGACGCGGAGGACGCAGAGTAGTACGATTCGGATTTTTCTCTGCGTCCTCCGCGTCCTCTGCGTGAGATTTTCCGTGATGTCGGTGATTCGGCTCCGTGGCCGAAGTCTCTTTCAACAAAAAAGCCGCCCTCCGAAAAGGGCGGCTTGAAGAGAGATTCTGACGGACGCCTCAGGGCAGTTCGTAGACTTCCGCGAGCGCCGAACCGGTGACGCCGTTCGCGCCGCCAACCTGCACCGTGTAGAGGCCGGGCGGCAGCGTGACGATCACCGCGCTGTCCTTGGAGGCGGGATCGAGCGTGAACGTGCCGACCGTCGCAGTCGCGTCGGACAGCGTGGCGGCGTCAACCGCGGGCTGGCTGGAATCCACCGTGCGAGGCGTCACCCAGTTGTCGTTCTGCGCGATGAGGTGCCCGTTGACGTCGTAAACGCCCACGATCGAATCGCTCAGCGCGTCCGTGACCCCGTAGTTGAGCAGGCCCGGGCCGATGCCGCGAACGAGCAGCCGCTTCGGCGCGGTGCCGCCGATGACAAAGCCGCAGATCAGCGGATTATCGAGGCCGGCCGAAGGACCGCGGGCGGAAACGTTGCCGAAGCGGGCCGTGTCGGTGGACTGATTGGTGCCCGCGTCATAGACTTCCGCGAGCGCCACGCCACTGGCACCAGGGCTGGCGACGATCTGGATGGTGTAGGGTCCGGGCGCGAGCGTCGCGAACATCGCGGCATCCGAGCTGCCGGAGATGAACGGGAACGCGCCGATCCGGGCGAAACCGGCCGCGAGCGTCGCGCTGTTGGACCAGCCGTCATTCTGCAGGAGCAGCTTGCCGGAGCCGTCGAAGAGCTTGAGATGCGGCGCCGTGAGCGTGTTCGGCACGTTGAACTGGCTCAGGGTCGGACCGACACCGCGGAGCAGCACCGTCTTGGACTCCGTGCCGTTGACGATGAAACCGACGAAGAGCGGATGACCGTCGCTGACATAGGCGCGGGTGGACGTGTTGACCGGGCGGCTGAGCGCCCCGTTCGCCGCAGCGCCGAAGACCAGCGTCTGCGTGGTGCTGGTGGTGCCGCTCGAGGTGGTGGCGTTGAGCGTCACCCGGTAGGTGCCGTCCGACGGCGCGCCGTAGATCATGCCGGTGGCGGCATCAACGGTGAGACCGCTCGGCAGGCCGTCGGCGCTGTATTGCGCGACCGGCGGAAGAGCGCCGCCGCCCGAGCTGTCCGAGCCGGTGCCGGTGAGAGCCTGCGGCGGATAGAATTTCCACACGGTCTCGATCAGGCCGGAAGAGCTGTACTGCGAGGCCACGAGGGCGCCGCGGCCGCGCACGAGGAAGGCGGCGGTCTTGGGCAGGGCGCTGGTGGCGAGCTGCCAGTTGCTGCCGCTGCGGGTCGCCTGGCCGAGCGCGGTCCAGGTGGCGCCGTCCTGCGACTGCTCGAACGTCACCCACGCCAGTTCGGGCGAGGTGCCGCTGCGGTTCCAGGTCAGGTTCGTGACATCGCTGCTGACCGTGATCGACTGCAGCGCGGGCGAGGTGGACGAGAGACGAGCGAAGCGGTAACGCGCCTGGCCGCCCACGCGGGCGAAGCTGCCACCGATGAGCGGCTTGCCGTCGGGTTGCAGCACCAGCGCCGAGACCTCGCCGTCAGCCGACGGATCGAAAGTGGCGTCGAGGGCGCCGGTCGTCGTGACGCGGGCGAGATAATTGCGGGTCGTGCCGCCGACCGAGGTGAACGCACCGGCGAGAATGACGTTGCCGTCCGCCTGCAGGGCGAGGGCGTCGACCGTGCCATTGGCATTGGGATTGAAGGAGGCGTCGACGACACCCGCCGCGGTGACGCGCGCGATCCGATTCAGGCCCGCGCCGCCGAGAGAGGTGAAGGCGCCGCCGACCAGCACGCCGCCGTCGCCCTGCTCCACGAGCACATTGACGACGTCATTCGCCCCCGGGTTGAAGGAGCCGTCGAGCGAACCGTCCGCGTTGAGGCGGGCCAGCCGGCTGCGGCCCGTGCCACCCACCGAAGAGAAGGCGCCACCGATCAGGATCCGGCCGTCAGCCTGAAGAGCGAGGGCGTTGACCGCGCCACCGGCCGCGTTGGGATTGAAGGCGCTGTCGAGCGTGCCGTCCGTGTTGTAGCGGGCCAGACCGTTGCGGGTCACGCCGCTGATCGTGGTGAAGGCACCGCCGACCAGCACCTTGCCGTCGGGCTGCACGAGGAGCGCGTTGACCGCGCCGTCGGGGTTGGGTTGGAAGGCGCCAGTCGGATTGCCGTCCTCGTTGAGAAGGATGAGATTGTTCAGCGCCGCACCGTTCACCTGCGTGAAGGAACCGCCGACCATGACCACGCCGAACGGGCGGAAGCTGGTGAAGGCGCCGCCAGCCAGGATGGTGCCGTCGGGCAGCGCCATCACGCGGTCGACCTGTGCGTTCATGTTGGGATTGAACGTCCGGTCCAGCGTGGCGTCGGCGTTGATGCGGGCGAGATTGTTGCGGGTGGACCCGCCGACGCTGGTGAAGCTGCCGCCGATGATGAACTGGCCATTGGGCAGCAGCGCGATGCTGACGACGACGCCGCTCACCTGGATGTCGAAGGCGGGATCGTTGCCGCCGTCGGGGAAGATGCGGGCGATGCCCTGACGCAGCCAGCCGCCGATCGTGCTGAAGGAGCCGCCGAGGAGAATGTTGGCGTCCGGCTGCACCTTGATGCTGATCACGGTGCCGTTGGGCTTCGGATCGAAGCCGTTGTCGAGCGTGCCGTCCGCGTTGAGTCGGGCGAGGAAGGCGAGATTGACGCTGCCGACGGTGGTAAATTGTCCGCCGACCAGGATCTTGCCGTCAGCCTGCACCGCGAGGGAGAAAACGGTGTCGCCGATGACCGGCAGGAACGAGGTGTCCGCCGTGCCGTCGGGATTCACGCGGGCGACGCGGTTCACCGACTGGATGGCGGTGCCGCCGTTGGGCTGGAGGCTGACCAGCGCGCCGCCGAGGAGGATCTTGCCGTCCGCCTGGATCGCGATCGCGTTGATGATGTCGCTCGCGTTGGGATCGAAGCTGTCGACGGTGCCGTCGGAATTCAGCCGGGCCACGCGGTTGCGGGAGGTCGTCGTCGCCGCGCCGTTGGGCTGCAGCGTCGTGAACGATCCGCCGATGAGGATCTTGCCGTCCGCCTGCACGACAATCGCCTTCACGTCGCCGTTGGGCGTCGGGTTGAAGGAGGTATCAAGCGTGCCGTTGGCCGTGATGCGCACGAGGTTGCCGCCGGTCGCGCCCGACGTGTTGGAGAAGCTGCCACCCAGCAGGATGCTGCCGTCCGCCTGGACGGCGGAGGACATGATCACGCCCGAGATCTGCAGGGCGGAGCTGAGGGCGAATCCCGGCCGGGGCAGGCCATCCGCACCGAGCCAGGCGACGCCGTTGCCCTGGGTCACGAACGAGTCCTTGTTCGTCTGCACGGCGATCGCGTTGACCGGGCCGTTGATGCCCGGGTTGAAGCTGAAGTCGATCGAGCCGTCGGACTTGAAGCGGACGAGATTGTCACCCGCCGAGCCGGCGAGCTTGCCGAAGCTTCCGCCGAGGAGAATGTTGCCCTCGGTCTGGATCGCCAGCGCCTTGACCGAGTTGCCGGGAGCGTTGGCGAAGGCGGGATCGTAGACGGTGTCGAGCGAGCCATCGCTGTTCAACCGCGCCAGGTGCGTCCGGGCCACGACGTTGGCGGAGCCGGCCGGCTGGAGGTTGGTGAAGGCGCCGCCGACGAGGATCTTGCCATCGCCCTGCAGGAGAAGCGCGTTGACGGCGCCGGACGCGTGGGCGTCGAACGCGGTGTCGACCGTGCCATCGGTGTTCAGGCGGACGAGATAGCTGCGGGTGATCGGGTCGGTTGCGCCATTCGGCTTCAGGCTGAAGAAGCCGCCGCCAACCAGGATCTTGCCGCTCGGCAAGACCGCGACCGCGCGTCCTTCGCCGTTGAGATTCGGGTCGAACGCGGTGTCGACCGTGCCATCCGCATTGAGGCGGGCGATGCGGTTGCGTGGGGTGGGCGCCACGAACGGGTTGGGCTGGAGCGAGCTGAAGATACCCGCGATCACGATCTTGCCATCGGACTGGACGGCGAAGGATTCGATCTTGTTGTCCGGCGAGGGACTGAACGTCTGGTCGACGACGCCATCCGCATTCGTGCGGATGATGAAGCTCTGCGTGGTGGGGTACAGCCCGGCGCCGTTCGGCTGCAGGGCGATAAAGTTGCCGGCCAGGAGCATGCGCCCATCCGAGAGAATCTGGAGCGCGAGGACTTCGCCGTTGAACAGGGGCTTGAAAGCCGTGTCGAGGGTGCCGTCCGCATTCACCCGCGCGAGATAGCTCTGCGCGGTGGTGTCGGCGGCGCCGTTGGGCTGCAGGCCCGCGAAGAAGCCACCGATGATGATCTTGCCGTCCGAGCGGATGCCGATGGCGGAGACCTGGCCGTTCGGGTTCGGATCGAACGTTTCGTCAAGCGAACCGTCCGAATTCAGGCGCGCGAAATAGTTGCGCGTCACGCCGCCCACCGTGGAGAAGGTGCCGCCGACCAGGATCCTGCCGTCAGGCTGCACGGCGAGGGCGCTGACCGCTCCGTTCACGTCGGGATTGAAGCTGACGTCGATCGTGCCGTCGGCATTGCTGCGCGCGAGGTTGTTGCGGGCGAGGCCGCCGGCGCTGGCGAACGTGCCGCCGAAGATGACCTTGCCGTCCGACTGCGTGGCGAGGGCGTTGATGCGGCCGGTGATGTTCGGGTCGAAATTCACGTCCGGACCACCATCGGACTCGAGCCGGGCGATATGATTGCGGATCGCCGGGATGCCGCTGGCCGTGCGCATCTGGGTGAAGTTGCCGCCGATGACGATCTTGCCGTCCGGCTGCGGGGCGATGGCGTTGACGACGTAATTGACGCCGGAGTCGAACGACGGATCGATGAGGCCGTTGGACTCGATGCGCGCGAGATAGTTGTGGGTCACGCCGGCGATGTTCGTGAACAAGCCGCCGACCAGGATCTTGCCGTTGGCCTGGACCGCGATGGTGGTGACGTTGGACGTCGGCCGCGGATTGAAGCCGGTGTCGAGCGAGCCGTCGGCGTTCAAGCGTGCCATGCGGCTGCGACCCGTCGCGGGATCCGCGCCGTTGGGCGCGAGCTGCGTGAAGAAACCGCCGAGCAGGATGCCTCCGTCGGGCTGAAGCGCGAGGACCATGACGCTCGCGTCGGCATTGGGATCGAAGCCGGCGTCGATCGAGCCGTCGGCATTGAGGCGGGCGATGTGATTGCGCGTCACCGCATCGCCCGAGGGCTGCAGCGTGGTGAACAAGCCGCCGAGCACGATCTTGCCGTTCTGCTGCGCGGCGAGGGAATAGACCGTGGCGTTCGCGTTCGGATTGTAGCCGGCGTCAAGCGAGCCATCGGCGTTGAACCGCGCGATCCGGTTGCGGACCGTGGCGGTGGCGGAGCCCGCCGGGACAACCGCGGTAAACGAGCCGCCGACCACGACTTTGCCGTCCGGCTGAAGCGCCAGCGCATAGATCGCGGGGGACGGGGAATTGGAGAAGGTGGTGTTGAGGCTGCCATCGAGGGAGCCATCGGCATTGAGCCGGGCCACGCAGCTCCGGGAGGCGCCACCCACGGCCGTGAAAATACCGCCGATGACCACCTTGCCGTCCGGCTGGAGCAGCAGGGCGTTGATCTGATTGTTCACGTTCGGGTTGAAACCCGTGTCGAGGGAGCCGTCCGCGTTGAAACGGGCGAGATTGTTGCGGGCGACCGGCGTGCCGGAGCCGTTGGGGGAAACTGTGGAGAACTTGCCTGCCACCAACAACTTGCCGTCGGGCTGCACCGTGATGGCGTAGACGATTCCGTCGACATTCGGATCGAAGCCGTCGGCGGAGGACGGAGAGCTGCTCTGCGCCCGCACGGTCAGGGGGACAAGCGCCAGCAACAAGGCCGGGGCAAACAGGAACTGGGGGCAAAACCGACGGAGCAGCGAAACAATTGACATGGTCATAAGCTGGTGAACGAAACCGAGACCGAGCGCAAGCAGGCACAACGAACCGGAAAATTTATCCGATTCCCGGCCGGCGGGAGGGCCGAGAGGAGAGATCCGCCCGCTCAGGATCACCGCCGATGGGCGGCTGGGGATGAATCCTTGAAGACGAGGCAAGAGGGGCGGTTCCCACGGCGGTTGCGTTAGAGTCCTCCCCCCTTCGCAAAGTTCCGGAAATCTCCGCCCGTCCGTTTCGGCTCTGTCTGTCCTTCGAACTCCAGAGTTTCACCACAGAGACACAGAGGCACTGAGACGATCTGCCTTGGCATGATGCCGTACGTAGGGGCGTTCCTTGCGGACGCCCGGTTTGCGATCGTTGAACGGGCGTCCGCAAGAACGCCCCGGCATGCGAAAGGGCTTCGTGATATGAAATCGGAGAAAAGCGCGGGGCTGTCTCAAGGGTGGGGCGCGTTATCCCTAACGCGCCGGTTTCGCTCCGTCATCGCGAAACGCGGACGATGCGTTCGGCGCGTTAGGGATAACGCGCCCCACCCTCATCCATTCCTTCTCCCCGCCTAAGAAACGCCGCGGCGAATCGTTCCCTCCTCAGTCCTCTCCATCCATGCACAAGATCATCTCCGCCTGCCTCGCTCTCCTCTGCGCCGCCGCCAGCCTGCGTTCCGCGCCGGTCACTTCCCGCATCTCCGCCGTCACCGTCTATCCCGATCGCGCCGTCGTTTCCCGCACGGCCACGCTCGATCTGTCCGCCGGCACGCAGGAGCTCGGCTTCGAGCGGCTGCCCGCCGCGCTGCTCGATGCCTCGCTGCAGGTCGCGGGCAATGGCACGGCGAACGCCACGATCCTGGATGTCCAGACTCGCCAGACGTACGTCGATTTCACGCCGAACGAACGGGTCAAAGGCCTCGAAGACCAAGTGCGCGCGCTGCAGCAGCAGTTTCGCTCGCTCGACGATCGCGCCGCGACGCTCAACGAGGCGCGCGATTTCCTGAAACGCATGCTGACCGCGTCGACCGGGGTGATCGTGGTGCCCGCCGGTGCCGCCGCGACGCGCACCGTTGGGGCGACAGCCCATCCTTCGCTTGATGAATGGCAAAAGCTGTACGCCTACTCCGACGAGACGTTCGGTCGGATCGCCACCGAACTGCAGGGCATCGACACTCGACGCGAGGAGCTCAACACCTCGAAGGCCGCGCTCGAAAAGGAGCTCAGCACCCTGCGCGG
>CALFNJ010000487.1 GCA_937902865.1 uncultured Opitutaceae bacterium | reverse complement strand
GGCTTGGGCGACGATCTCGTGCCCGACTATGTCACGAGCGTGAAGGAAAACGGCTACTACGGCTGGCCCTGGTATTATCTCGGCAACCACGAGGATCCGCGCCACGCCGGCGTGCGCCCCGATCTCGCCGGCCAGGCGATCGTGCCCGATGTGCTGCTGCAGGCGCACTCGGCGGCGCTCGGCATCGCGTTCTACACGGCGACCTCCGGCACCGCGGTGTTTCCGGCCGAGTATCGCGGCGATCTGTTCGTCGCGTCGCACGGGTCGTGGAATCGCGCCTCGCGCACCGGCTACAAGGTCGTGCGCGCGAAAATCCAGAACGGCAAGGCCACCGGCGAATACGAAGATTTCCTCACCGGCTTCGTGGCCAGCGGCCAGGACGTCTGGGGCCGTCCCGTCGGCGTGACCGTGGCCCGCGATGGCGCGCTGCTCGTGAGCGAGGACGGCAACGGCACGATCTGGCGCGTGACGCCGACGAAGTAAGCTCCGTTGGACTTTTTCTGTTTCTGTAGCGGCGGTCTATGACCGCCGTCGGAGGCGAAAGGGCGTTCGGTCGGCGGTCATAGACCACAGCCATCCCATAGTGCGGGTGAAAGCGGGGTGATGACGCTTTTTCCCGGGGGGAGAAGCGCCGGAGTGCGATGCAGGATTTTCGGGGCGGGTTAGCGCATGGCTGGGAGAGTTCGCCCGGGTGCTATCCCATGACGCCGGGGGCGAAGCCCGGCAGCCAGCTCTGGCAGCCGCGGTCGAGCCAGGCCAGATCCCCCGCGGCTGTCCCATAGCGGCGCAGCAGTTGCGCGAGATCGCGGCGGATCCACAGCGCGGCGCGCAGCAGCGTGAAGAGCCGCGCGAAACTGTGCGCCCACTGGCTGGACCACGCCTGGAAGCGCAGGAGCACGTAGGCGAGGAGCGCCATCCACACCTGCCACTTGACGGCGTTGGCGTTGTGGCCGAGGAAATCGGCCAGTTGCAAGGTCTGCTTGATCTGCTTGAAGAACGCCTCGATCTGCCAGCGGCACCGATACAGCTCGGCCACGCTGGTGGCGCTCCACGTCAGCTGGTTGGTCATGAAAACCATCTCGCGCTCCTCGCCGTCGACGCTCACGCGCGCGGTCACGCGCCGCAAGCGGCCCGGATAATCCGCCTTGCTCCAGCGCCCGCAGGGCACGACCAGCTCGTCCTTCAGGATGCGCGGATCGCCGGGCCGCTTGCGGCGCTGCACCACCTTGAAAAGCGTATGCTCGCGGGGCCGGCAGACGAAGAACACGCCGCGCTCCGTCAACTCCCACAGCTGCGCGAGCACGTGGTAACCGCGGTCGAAGAGCACGATCTCGCCTGCGTGCAGCCCCGCGCAGAGCTGCCGGGCGCGCGCCACCTCCGACTCCCGCGCCGAGCCCACGACGACGAAACTCGGCAGGAGGCTGCGCAGGGACAGGCGCAGATGGCACTTCGCGGCCGCCTTGCGCCGGTTGTGCTGCGCCCAGTCCAGGCACGAGGCGAGCAGCTGGATCACGGTCGCATCCACCACGTGGATCGTCCGCCGGAAACGCCACGCCAGGCCGCGGGTGGCGCCCTGCCCGAAGCGGGGAAACCTCGCCTGCAAATGCTCCAGCACCGCCCAGAAGAGCCGCTCCGCCATGGCGCAGTCGCGGATCCGGTTGGCGTGACTGAGCGCGTTGCGCGACGGCGGCGTCGCCCCGCGCAACGCGCGCAAGGGCGTCGCCCACAACCGCAACGCATCGCAGACATCGTTCAGGCTCAAGGCGTGGCTGAGCTGCGCGTAAAGCAGCGCCACCACATGGCTCCACGGACTGAACGTGCGCGCCTGGGCATCGACCCCGTGCGCCCGGGCCAGCTTCGGCACCAGATACGGCGGAATCAGTTCGACCAGCTGGCGCAGGACGGTAGGATTCGGGCGATTCGGCGGAGAGGATTTTTTCTTTTTCACACCTGCCTTCTGGCAGCGAAAAACCTCCCCGCCGAATCACTTTTTCCTCCCCCGGCTATGGGATGGCTGTGGCTACAAAGGCCTGCTGTTGGGCGACAGTGTTCCAGTTTCGCCGGTCGAGCGGACTGCGGCTCACGTGCTCCTGCAACACGGGGGTAGTCCCATCGGCAACAGCCGCGTCAAGCTCACCAACGTCAAGGACTGCGTGAAGCGCGGCTTGGTGCGCGAAGGGCAGAATCCGCTCCAGGTTGCCGCCGAGCAGTTGGTGCGCGACGGGGTCGACGTGCTCCATACCATCGGAGGCGACGATACCAACACCACGGCGGCGGATCTCGCGGCGTTTCTCGCGAAAAATAATTATCAGCTCACAGTGATCGGCCTGCCCAAGACGATCGACAACGATGTCATGCCCATTCGCCAAAGCCTGGGCGCCTGGACGGCAGCGGAGCAGGGCGCGCTTTTCTTCGAGCGCGTGGTGGCGGAACATAGCGCCAATCCGCGGATGTTGATCGTGCATGAGGTGATGGGCCGAAACTGCGGGTGGCTCACGGCGGCGACGGCGCAGGAATATTTGCGTCGGCTCGATGCGCTGCAATTCGTGCCGGGGCTCGGCCTGACGCGCGAGCGGCTCGCCCTGCATGGCGTTTATCTTCCCGAACTCGCGCTCGATATCGCGACGGAGGCGGCGCGGTTGAAAGCGGTGATGGATCGGGTCGGCAACGTGAACGTGTTCATCAGCGAGGGCGCTGGCGTGGACAGCATCGTGGCTGAGATGACGGCGCGCGGCCAGGAGGTGCCGCGCGATGCGTTTGGTCACGTGAAGCTGGATGCGGTGAATCCAGGCAAATGGTTTGGCGATCAATTCGCGAAGATGCTCGGGGCCGAAAAGGTCCTCGTGCAGAAAAGCGGATACTTCGCGCGCGCAGCGCCCGCGAATGCGGCCGATCTCGCGTTGATTCGGCAGTGCGTGGAGCACGCGGTCGATTGTGCGTTGCGTCGAGAAAGCGGTGTCGTGGGCCAGGACGAGGCGCGAGGCGATGCGCTGCGAGCGATCGAGTTCGCACGGATCAAGGGCGGCAAACCCTTCGATGTCACCGCTCCGTGGTTTCGCGAGCTGCTGGGTATCGTCGGGCAGCCATTCACCAAGGTCGTCGCTGGTGGCGGACATTAAGTGTTTCGCGTTCGGTGACGCGCTGCGATCGCCCCAGCGTTTTACTCAGACGAGGGATCGTCCGACATCTTTTGGCGATCGCTTGCAACCTGCATCGGGCGAGCGCGTCTCGACATTGTCCC
>CALFNJ010000486.1 GCA_937902865.1 uncultured Opitutaceae bacterium | reverse complement strand
GATGCGTCTGGTCTGCAGCGTGGCCAGTCTGTTCACCAGCGCCTCGCCCTTGGCCGGGTCCTGCACACCGACCACGTCTGCAACCAGGCCGTCCGACTGATCCCAGCCGAAGGCCTCGATGATTTTCTGCTCCACCGTCCCGTGCGGCACCATTTCGCCGCCGATCTTCGAAAAGCGGGAAAGCCGGCCCTCGATGGAGAGGAAGCCGTCCGTGTCGAACCGGGCGAGGTCCCCAGTCACGAACCAGCCGTCGCGCAGGGCGGTCGCGGTTTTCTCCGGATCATGGAGATAGCCGGTGAAGATGTTCGCACCGCGCAGCCAGAGCATGCCGGTCTCGGTCATCGGCTTTTCGGCGCCGGTGTCTGGATCGACGATGCGCGCCGTCATGCCGGGCATCAGACGGCCGACGGTGCCGCGACGCTTGCCGGGCTGGACCTCGGCGGTGTCCGTCACGAGCGGCGGATCGGGCTGGTTCACGTTACTGACCGGCGTGGTCTCGGTGAGGCCGTAGCCCTGCATGATCTCGATGTGATATTGCTGGAGAAACGCGTCGTAGAGATCCGACGGCAGCTTTTCGGCGCCGGTCACGACCAGGTCGAGCGAACGCAGCTCGGCCGAAGTGACCTTCTTCAGAAACGGCCGCAGGAAGGTCGGCGCCCCGATGAGCACCGTCGCCTCCTCGTCGCGGATCGCCTCGGCGATCTTCCGCGTCTCGAGCGGACTCGGCACCGTCACCACCTGGCAGCCGCGGAGGATGGGATACCAGATGGTGACGGTGAAGCCGAAGCTGTGGAAGATCGGCAGGCAGCCGACGATGCGCGCGTTGTCCGGCAGGATCGAGAGCGACGAAATCTGCGCGCAGTTGGCGAGCAGGTTGCGGTGCGTGAGCACAACGCCCTTGGGTTCGCCCGAGCTTCCGCTCGTGAAGAGCAGCGCCGCCTCGGTGCGATCACCGACGCGGGGAAGGCCGAGCAGCGCGGGAATCCACTGATTCGGCAGCACCCACGCCGCGAGCAGCCAGGGCAGGATCGCGCGCTTGCCGCCGGCCGCGGCGATCTCCGCGCGCAGGTCGCGGGTGTCGGCCGGCCAGGGAAAATCGGGAAATTTCGTCCGCACCGCATCCGCCGTCAGCACGGTGGAAATCTCCGCCACGCGCAGGCTCGCCTCGAGCGAGGCCCGTCCCGCGGTGAAGTTGAGATTCACCGGCACCTTGCCCGCGCAGGCTACCGCGAGATTCGCGATGGTCGCCCCCGCGCCGGGCGGGAACACCAGGCCGATCCGCGCGCCCGGCGCCGTCGCCCGCAGGCGTCGTGACAGCGCCGCCGCGACCGCCAGCAGTTGGGCGGCCTTGACCTCGCGACGCGCCGGATAGCGATCGATCAGTTCGATCTTGCCCGGACGCTTTGCCAACTGCCGCACGGCTTCTCGCGCGAGATGACGCCGGAGGACCGGCCGCTCCTCGAACGCCTCCGCGCCGAGATCGAGCAGAGCGCGCCGCGCCCAGGCGCAGTCGGCCTCCTGCCAGGTCAGCGGACGCCCGAACGCGACAAACACCGGGGTCGGCATCATCCGCGGTGATTTCCAGAGGTATTTGTTGCCCGCGAAGGAAAACACCGAGCCCCAGAGTCCGTCCACGAACGCCGGCACCACGGGCACCTGCGCACGACGGGCCAGCACCTCGAAGCCCTTGCGGATGGCCATCAACTGGCCCGTGCGCGAAATCGAGCCCTCGGGAAAAATCAGCACCACCTCCCCTGCCTGCAGCGCCTTGATCGCCGCGCGCATCCCTTCCGTCGGACTGGCGCTCGAGATCGGAATCACCCCGCAATGCCGGAAGACGAAATTGAAAAAGGCGTGTTCGCTCAGACCGCGATAGCCAATGAACCGGATCGGCCGCGGACAGGCCAACTGGATCGTCACCACGTCCACGTACGAAATGTGATTGGCGATCAGCAGCACGCCGCCGGACTTCGGAATGTGCTCCGCGCCCCGCGATCGCACGCGGTACATCAGCCACGCCAGCAGGATCGTCAGCCGCTCGAAGACAAACGGGACGTAGGAGCGCCCGGAGAGCGAGGGACGAGGATTGGCGGCCATCAGGTGCCTGGAGACTGGTGACCGGAGACAGGCGAGTCGACAGCAGGATTAGCCGGAGCCCTGTTCGACAAGATTCCGGAGTCATCCCTCTTCTTCTTGCTCATTCCTTTTTCTCCACCGCCTCGGCAAGAGGAACAAAAAACAGAACGATTGGCCCGCCATGAGCCGACGAACGCTCGAGGCCACCCGCTCACGGAAGGATTAAGCGCAAAGACGCGAAGACGCAAAGATTGGCCGATGCAGGTCCGCAGGTTTTTCCGGCACCTTCGCGTCTTTGCGCTTTTCCGCCTTATCGTCCGAGCAGGTTGTTCAGCAGCGAACTGCCGGCGGCCTTGAGCAGCGCGTTGCGGAATTCGCTCGTGTCGGGATTTTCCAGGGTGCCGGAAATGCGGATCGGGGTGATGAAGCCGACGTAGCCGAGGTTGTCCTTCTGGCCGTTGAGCAGGCTGGCACGGTTCATCAGGTCGGCGGTCTTGCCCTGGGCGGACAACTGCAGCCGCAGATCGATCGCCTGGCCGAGCAGCGGCGTGCCGTCGACGTGCTTGATCTCGCCCGTGCCGGTGACGCGCTTGGTCGGCGAGATCAGGGTGAAGTCCTGCAGGATGATATTCAGGTCGTTGTCGCGGCGGACGACGACGTTCAGCTGATCGAACGGGATCTCCTTCCAGTCGTTGGCGACCTCCGTGACGATCTGCGTGCGGTTGGCGTAGTCGGCGATTCGCTCGCGTCCGGTGGCCGCGGCGAGCAGCCCGCCGATGGTGGAGACCGTCGACTGGGTGCGCTGGATCTTGTCCGAAAGATCCGCCTCCAGCAGTCGGCATGTGCCGCCTTTGCTGGAAAGCTGGAACGTGCCGCTCGCCCGGTCCGCGAGGTCGGCCGGCGTGAGCGCGGTGGCCGCAAGCTGGCTCGTGACATTGAATTTGCCTTCGATCGTCGCGGTCTTGCCGGGATTGATCGCCTTGAACAGCGTGGCCGAATCGAAGTTGTTCACCGCCAGATCGGCCTTGAGCGAGTACGGCTCCTTGGCCTTGGCATCGAACACGACGTTGCCGTTGAGCTTGAGATCGCTCCCCTCGCCCAGCCCGGCGCGCGCGCCGTCGATCTTGATCGAACCGGCGTCAATCCGGAGCGTGCCGCCAACCTCGGTGGCCTCGAACGACTGCTGGTAGGAAACTTTCTTCAGCGAGAGCGCGATTTCGCCGCTGACGCCGTTCCAGAACGGCAGCGTGTCCTTCGCGGGCGGCTTGCCGGCGACGACCGGCTGGGGCGGCTTGGAGGCGAGCGGCACGGCGAGCAGTTGGGCGTCTTCGACGGCGAGGAACGTGCTCGTCACCCGGCCATTGATATTCAAGCCCGCGGCGTTCTTCGCCAGCGTGCCATCGAGCGTCAGATCGGACTTCCGCCCATCCCGCTCGAGCTGCACGGGGGCGTTGAGCGTGATCTTTCCGTCCGAGGCGATGTCGGCGCGCACGCCCAGGTTGACCGTCGGCAGCGTGGCCGCGGAGGTCTTCGGATCCACGGTCAGGCCGGTGAGCGCGATCTTCGCCTGGATCTCCTGCTTGGAGCCTAGGCTCGCGGCGAAATCACCGGAGCCGCGGCCGCCGGTGAGAACGAACAGTCCGGTGGCGGCGGGTTGCGCGAGCAAGGGCACGAGATTGGCGGTCCATTGCCCGGTGGCCTTGATCGGCTGATCCGCCCCCGCCAACCGACCGGCTTTTGCTTCGAGCGTCAGCAGCGCCGTCGTCGTGCCGGCGCCGCGGGCCGTGACTTCGGACAGTTCCGCCTGCCAGCCCTGATTGGTGTAGTCGGCCGAAAGCTTCAGCGACAAATCGATCGCCTGGACGAGTGGCTTGCCGCCCTGGCTCACGCCGAGGTTCGTCAGCGTCAGGGGCTGCGTGGCACGCAACGCGGCGGCCGAGGCGTTGCGCACGCCCAGCGCGAAAGCGCCGCGAACGTCGCCACCCGAGAGGGCGAAGCCAGCCGGAGCAAAGGCCTGCGCCCAAGCCAGAGGCACGCCCTGCAGGTCGATGCTGAGCAGGTCCTTGGTCGGATCCGCCGCCTTGGGCGCGCCGGTCTGGAAATTGAATTCGAACGGCTGCAGCGACTTCACCGCCAGCACCGGACGGGCGCCGCTGACCTCCGCGGTGAGGCTCGCCACCCGCACGACGTCCTTTTCATGCACGAGGTCGAAATCGAAAGCCGCCTTGATCGCGCCGAAGGAATCCAGCTCCGGCCGCATCACCCCGAGCTTGTCCAGGCTGAGCGCGAGCCGGCCGCTGGCCGAGATCGAGGTCAGGGCCGCATCGGCGTCGAACTTGCCCTCGCCCTTCGCGACGAAGACCGGCAACGGACGCCCGAGCGCGAACGGCGCGAGGTCACGATCCGCCATGTCCAGCATCCAGGAACCCTGCAAGGGCTTGCCGCCCGCCGAGCGGACTCCGCCCGCCGGATAATCGGCCTGCACCGCCAGCAGCTTCCGATCGGAGGCCTCGAGGACCACCGTGTAGCTTTCACCGGCATTCGCCTGGCCGGCGGTCAGCGCGGCCGAGAGCTTCGTGCCCTGCGGGAACTGCGGGCCACGCGCCTAGGCCTCGATCTTCGCCGCAAGACGGGAAAAAGTCCGGGGCGTGTCCATCGCCGCGGCGAGCGTGCCATTGGCGCTGAGCGCGTTGACCGGCGCGGTCGGAGCAAGCGCGGCCGACGCGGAAAAGGTAAACTGTCCTTCGCGGCCGGCGCCGAGCTGCCCGCCACTGAGCTTGAGATGAATGCGAGCCGGGGGCTGGCCGTCGGAAACCGGAAGAATCACTTCGCCCTCCAGCTCAATGGCGTCGATCGCGAGATCGACG
>CALFNJ010000485.1 GCA_937902865.1 uncultured Opitutaceae bacterium | reverse complement strand
GCACCTCTACAACGCGGACCCATCGTTTGCCGTGAGCCACGTTTCGGCACGTTAGGGGTAACGCGCCCCACCCTTTCAGACCTCTGAAACCCCCATGACAAAAAAGACAGAAAAAGAGGCTTGATTTAATTCCACCTAAATTAATGTAGATTAAGGAAGTCACCATCATGAAGCTCTCCAAGCGAGGCGAATACGCCCTTCGTACGCTGATCAACCTCGGCATCGCCGCCGAGGTGAAGCGGCCCTTGGTGCAGGTATCGGAACTCGCTGACAATGAGCAGCTACCGGTCAAGTTTCTCGAACAGATCATGCAGACGCTGAAGGACGCCGGCTGGGTGGAAAGCCAGCGGGGGAAGTTCGGCGGGTACCGTCTGGCCAAGCCCGCCCGGCAGATCTCGATCGGCCAGGTGGTGCGGCTGATCGATGGGCCGCTCGCCCCGATTGGCTGCGTCAGTCAGACGGCTTACGAGAAGTGCACCTGCCCGGATGAGACGCACTGCGGCCTGCGGATGCTCATGCTCGATGTGCGCAACGCCATCGCGAACATTCTCGATCGCTACACCTTGGCCGACGTGGTGGAGGTGACGCTGCGCAAGCTCCGCCGCGACAGCGTGCCGTTGCCGTTTTCGGCCGAGGCCGAAGCCGCCGCCGCTGCGACTCCCCGCCTCCCGGCCCGCGCGGCCCGCAAGCTCGCCAGCCGGGCCACGAAGCCTCGGCTCACGGAGGCCGACGGCGTCCTGCACCAGCTGCTGGGCGACTACACCATCTGATCGTTTTCGTTTTCCCACCGATCCCTTTCATGGCTGCGACCCACATCCTTCCTGCCGAAGCCTCCAATGATCCCGACTGGATCGCCCTTGTGCGCGAGAAAGTCGCGGGCCTCCGCTACGGCGTGGTGCAGCTTGTCGTCCATGACGGCCGCGTGACCCAGATCGAGCGGACCGAACGGACCCGTCTCCCCGCCTCACCGGCGCGGCCCGATTACCAGGAATAGGAGACCCACTCGGAGATTTTCCGGCCCATCGGCTCCCGCCGAAGGCCTCATCGTCATCGCTACATCCGAAACATCAGGAAGCCGACCAGACCGCTGGAGGATTCGTGAGCCAGAGCCAAAAACGACAAACATCATGAACCGCATCCATTCCGTCCTGCGCAGCGCGCTGGTCGTCCCTTTCCTGCTGGCCGGCGCCTCCGCCGTGCGGGCCCAAAACGCCTCGAGCGACTCGGAGGAGATCAAGGCGTTGCGCGCCCAGATCCAGGCGCTCGATGAAAAGCTCCGCGTCCTCGAGCGGAAGAACGAACTCCGCGACGAGGCGGCTGCGACGGCCGCCGCTTCCGCGGCCAAGGTCAACATCAACGACCGCGGGCTCACCATCTCCTCGGCCGATGCCGCAAACTCGATCAAGGTGCGCGGCCTCGTGCAGCTCGACTCGCGCCTGTTCTTCAACGACGGCGGCGGGCTCGTGAACAATTCCTTCGTGCTCCGGCGCGCGCGCCTGATTTCGGAGGGCACGTTCGCGAAGAACTATTCCTTCCAGCTCGTCCCCGAGTTCGGCGGCACCGGCCCGGTCAGCATCGTCGACGCGAACTTCAGCATCGCCGTCGCGCCTTCACTCCAGGTGAAGTTCGGCAAGTTCAAGTCGCCCGTCGGCCTCGAGCTGCTGCAGTCCGACTCCTGGACGTTCTTCAACGAGCGCTCGATCGTCACCAACCTGGTGCCGAACCGCGACCTCGGCGTGCAGTTGTCCGGCGACGTGCTCGGCGGCAAGGTGAACTACACGGTGGGCGTATTCGGCGGCGTGAGCGACGGCGGCAACACCACGAACGCGGACTTCGACAACGAGAAGGACGTGATCGCGCGCGTTTTCGCCTCGCCGTTCAAGAATGACGTCGGCTCCCCGGTCCAGGGACTTTCCTTCGGAGTCTCCGGCAGCGTCGGCCGGGAAAAGACCACCGCGGGTCGTTCGGGTGGCTATCGCACCGACGGCCAGCAGACCTTCTTCTCCTACGCGGCCTCCACGATCGCCGACGGCCAGAACTGGCGGATCTCACCGCAATTCGACTACCGCCACGGGTCGTTCGGCCTGCTCGGCGAATACGTCGCCTCGACCGTC
>CALFNJ010000484.1 GCA_937902865.1 uncultured Opitutaceae bacterium | reverse complement strand
ATAATAGATCCAGACATAATCCGCCTGGCCGGCCGACGGCCCGGTGACCACCAAAGGCTCCGCGTGCCCCGCGAGCGTGCGCGGCAGTTCAACCCGCAGACGCAAACCGCCGTAGCGCGGGTTGGCCGCGTCCGCGACCTGCCAGTATTTCTCGAATCGGAAGAGAGGATCGCTCGCGGACGCAAAGAGGCGGAACGGCTGCTGCGTCACGATCCTGCCCGAGAAGGCCGGCGCCGTCTGGCCATCCGCCCAGGGGTTTCGCCCGATCGCCGGGAAGCCGTTCGCCGCGGGATGAAATTCCCTGGTCTCCTCCCAGACGGTGTTCCCGTTCAGCCGCACGATGAGCCGTTGCGCGAGTTCGCGCTCCCGGGCGTTCGCCGGACGCGGATAAAACGAGCCCAGGCTCGCCTCCAGCACCTGCAGCGCCTGCGGCTGGATCGCGATCGCCTCGCTCAGCCGCACCTCGGTTCCGCCGTGCTGCAGCCCAAGCCGCACCTGCGTCGCATCCTCATGCTGCAGGAAGAGCAAGTCTCCCTGCCCGGCCGCGCCGGTCGCGAGCAACGGTTCCTTCCGGGCCGGCGTGGGCGCCTCGAGCCGCAGCGCCAGCCGGACGAAACTTGAGCCGGCGAAGGGTGCGATGGGATCGGGTGGAGTCCGGCGGGCCTGCGCCAAAATCTCCCCGTGAAATTTCCGGCCGCTGTAATCCGTGAGCGGGTTCTCCCCCACGTACACCGCGCGCGGGGAGGCATCGTAGAACTCCGTCTGCGCCTCGAGGTAGGGCACCCGGTCGAAGGAAACGCGCAGGCGCCGCTTCGCCGCGTTCACCTCCGCGGCAGCCCGGCCGGAAAAGAAGGCATGCGTGGCGGGAGGCAGCAGCGAACCGGCCTCGATGGCGATCTCGTGCGGCAGGCTGTAGTCGACGGCGATGGGTTGGCTGAGCACGGGCGCGCCGCGGGAATGGCTGAAGCCGAGCTCGAGATGAGAGCCGTCGATGTAGTGGACGAAAAGGTAATCGGAGAATTCCGGCGTGCCGGTGACGAGCAGCGGCTCCACGCCGCCGATGCGATCCGGGGCCAGCTTCACTTTCAGCTCCAGCGGACCGTAGGCCTGGCCCGTCGCCGCCTCCCACCAGGCCGCCGGCCGATTGAAGATTCCGGCCAGCTTCGCGTAGACCCCGGGGCGCTTCTGCTCGAAATAATCACAGTAGCGGACCGCCTCCATGAGATTGAAAAGCACGGTATAGGCCACGACTCCGCCGAGGAGCGCCCTCAGTCCGATCCGCCTGAACCCCACGGTCGCGTCCGCCATTCGATCCAGCAGCAGCAGGCCGAGGGCGGCGACGAGCAGCGCAGTCGGCAGATAGTCCACCAGGTAGCGGTTGGCCGATGAAACGAAGCACAGCACCGGCCAGAGGATACCCGCAAAATAGAGTCCGAGCAGCAGCAGCCACCGGCCCACGGGCGGCGTCACCGTTCGGCGGCGGAACCAGACCAGCGGCGCGGCGAGCGCGAGCCAGAGCGCCGGCATCGTCGTCAGGACGCCCGCCGGATATTCGAAGCCAAAATAATCCTTCGGAATGGCGAAGGGATAGAAGCTGCTGCCCTGGAAGAACGGGAAGTACCGGGAGAAATGAATCGGCGCCAGGAAGTTGTAGTAGAGGTTGACCGGGACATAGCTGACGCTCGCCATCGCCGACGTGCGGGCGTTGAGGCTGCCGAGCATGTACTGCACGCCGAATTCGAGGGGATTGCCGAAGCGCAGGAAGTTGTAGACGCCCATCCCCACCCCGATGACTCCCAGCGGAAGAAACAGCGCGGCCGCTTCCCGCCACCAGGCGGCATCCGGCCGAATCCGGCGCCGCCAGACCTCTCGCTCGCGCCAAAGCCAGGCCGCACCGTGCAGCG
>CALFNJ010000483.1 GCA_937902865.1 uncultured Opitutaceae bacterium | reverse complement strand
TGGATCGAACGCGGAAGCGGAGGAAGTTGCGGGGGAGGGTGAACTCATGCCCGACAAGGGAACCGAAACTCCCGCGAAATCAAAAAGTCGGGCGGGGTTTTACCCCCGCCCTGATTTCTGCAAAGGCTTCGATCCGGTCTCACACAGAGACGCAGAGAACGCAGAGAAATTGATTGAATGTAGGGGCGTCCCTTGGGACGCCCGCTCCGCTCGGTTCGCCAGATCGACGTTAGCGCAGTCGGCGATTACGGGCGTCCCAAGGGACGCCCCTACATAATACCGACCTCGATCCGGTCTCACACCGAGACGCAGAGTACACAGAGAAATCCGTTAGATCGATCTCTGTGATCTCCGTGCCTCTGTGCGAAACCGGATCGAAATGATCGATCGTTCTTACCGCGTGCGCCCCGGCAGCTGTTTGAGCAGCCCGCGCATCTCGGTGACCGTCCCGGCGTATTGGGGATCCGCCGCGAGATTCTTCAGCTCGTGCGGATCCTTCTGCTCGTCGAAGAGCACCTCGCCCTTTTCGCCCTCCACCCACTGGCTGTAGCGCCACTGGTCGGTGCGGACGGAGCGGCCGAGGTTGTTGCGGTAGATCACCACGGAATACACCGGTCGGTTCCACGTCATGGTGGGATTGCGGACGAGCGGCGCCAGGCTCACGCCCTCCACGCCCGGTGGCGCGGGGATGTGGGCGAAGTCGCAGAAGGTCTGGTAGAAGTTCAGCGTCTCGACATTGCGATCGCAGGACGTGCCGTTGCTCGGATTGCCCGGGACGGAAATCAGCAGGGGCGAACGAACGGCGACATCGAACAGGGAGTACGCCTTGGACCAGCGGCCCTTCTCGCCGAGGTGGTAGCCGTGATCTCCCCAGAAGACGACGATGGTGTTGTCGCGGAGCTTGAGTTCATCGAGGGCCTTCATGACCCGGCCGACCTGCTCGTCCATGAACGACACGCTCGCCCAGTAGGCGCGTTTGATCTCGCGGGCCTCCTTTTCGGACGCATCGCGGCCGACGAAGAGGTCGGTGTTCACCGGCACCACGCTGAGCGCGGGGAAACCCTGCGGCACGGTCGGACGGCTGGCGAAATCCTCAGGCAGCGGGATTTTGTCCAGGTCGTACATGTCGTAGAATTTCTTCGGCGCGCGTGGCGGGCTGTGGGGATTGGTGAAACCCAGCGCGAAGAAGAACGGCTGGTCGCCGTGCCCGTATTTCCCGAGCAGTTCGATCGCCTTGGAGGCGTGCTGGTAGTCCTGGTAGCTCTCGCCGTTGCCCGCGAGGACCGTGTACTGCACGGCCGGCGAAGGGCGATCCTGGCGGGTGGTGTTGCCCTGCGGGACGACGTCGATGCCCTCGTTGGAGTCATCGGGATAGCGCCGCGCCTGGCCGCCGACGACCCAGGCGTCCGGATCGTCGATGCCTTCGTGGAAAATCTTTCCCTCGCGGAGCGTGGTGAAGCCATGCTCGCGGAACCAGCGCGGCAGGGTCTTCCAATCAGGATGCTCGCGTCCCCACCACTGGCGGTTGTCGAGCACGCCAGTCTCGGTCGGATAGTGGCCAGTGAGCATGGACGACCGCGACGGGTTGCAGAGCGGGTACTGCACGTAGTTGCGGGTGAACTTCACGCTGCGGGCGGCGAGCGCGTCGATGTTCGGCGTCTGGATGCCGGCGACACCGTAGCAGCCAAGCTCGGGCCGGAGGTCGTCCGAGATGATGAACAGCACGTTCGGCGGCCGCGCATCGGCGGCGTGCGCCGCGGCGGTCATGAGCAGGCTGGCGCCAAGCGCCAGTCCGGGTCGGAGGAGGGAGGCGGGGGTAGGCATACGGGAAAAATCCATGCGGCGGGCGGGCGGCTGGCAAACAAAAGCCAAGGCAAAGGAAGAAGGAGGAAGGAAGAATTAGGAAATCCGATCCGTCTCGCGCAGAGGCGCGGAGACGCAGAGGTCGATCGGGAACGATAAATTCGGATTTTCCGTCTCCGGGCTCTGCGTCTCTGCGTCTCCGCGCGAGACCTCCGGTTTCAGATCCTTGAACGGTCAACGTTGAACGTTGGAGGTTGAACGTTGGGGCCGCCCGGCCCCTCCCTCCGATCCTTCTTCCTTCTTCCTTCCTAATTCTTACTTCTCTTTTCCGTGTCCTACGAACGCGCCCGCGAACTGATCGATGCCGCGCATGCCGCCGACCCGCACCGGGCTCCGGACGGACGCGCGGCGGAACAGGTTTATGCTGACCGGATGGAGCAATGGGTGACCAGGCTCGTTCCGGGCGCGGCGCCGCTCCTGCGCCTCGCGGCGCGCTGCCAGCACCTCGAGCGCTGGTCCGTGCCGCGCGCCTCCTTTCCGATGGACCGGCCCGGCTACCTGCGCTGGAGAAAGAGCCTCTACACCAAGCAGGCCGAGCGCGCGCGCGAACTGCTCCAGCAGGCCGGAGTCTCCGCCACCGAAGCGGCGGAGGTGGCCGGGTGGGTCTCCAAAACGGGATTGAAGACCAATGTCGGCACCCAGGCCCTCGAGGACGCGGCCTGCCTGGTCTTCCTCGAGAACGAGATCACCGCTTTCGCCGAGCAACACGCCGAGTACCCGCGCGAGAAATTCGTCGAGATCATCCGTAAAACCTGGCGCAAGATGAGCCCGCCCGCGCAAACGATGGCCCGCGGGCTGGCCCTGCCGCCCGGTATCGCGGAATTGGTGGCTGAAGCGATCGCCTGATTTTCCGGAATTTCACCACAGAGGCACAGAGACACGGATGCGGATTCGGATTACGAATCCCGGATCGTCGGTTTTCTCTGTGTCTCCGTGCCTCTGTGGTGAAATTCCGAATCCGGGCCGGGGATTCCGTCTCTATTCGAAAAAGCCCACGGGCGCATGAGCCGGCGTGAAACTGTGCCTCGGGAGGATTTCGGGTTTGAAACGATTTCCCGCCTTGTCCGTCATGCTCCCCACTCGGCCAAAGTCGGCTGATTTTTCCTTCTTCGGATGGCCTCTTCCCACCACCCCGTTCCCCCTTCCGGCTCCCGCCGCGATTTCTTCGCGAAGGCCGGGTCCATCGTCATCGGCGCCGCGCTCATGGTGGTGCCGGCCGTGTCCGGATTGCTGGTGTTCCTGAACCCGCTCCGTCGCCGCGGCCAGGGTGGGGGCGCGAGCAACGCCGTGCGCGTCGCCGCGCTGCGGGCGCTGCCGGAGAACGGCGAGCCGCGCAAATTCCCCGTGCTGGCCACGCGCGTCGACGCCTGGAACCGCACGCCGAACGTGCCGGTGGGCGCGGTCTACCTGCGCAAGGTCGGGCCGAACGAGGTGAAGGCCTTCAACGTCGCCTGCCCGCACGCGGGCTGCTTCGTCGATTTCCGCGCCGACAAGAACCACTACCTCTGTCCCTGCCACAACAGCAGCTTCTCGCTCGACGGCCGCGTGCTCGATCCGAAGAGCCCCAGCCCGCGTCCGCTGGACGAGCTGCCGGTGGAAATCCGCGGTGACGGCGAGATCTGGGTCAAATTCCAGAATTTCCGCGCGGGCACGAAGGAAACGATTCCCGCCTGATGAAGCCGCCGACCGACTGGCTCGACCAGCGCACAGGTTACAAGAAGCTGCTCCACGAGGCGTTGTTCGAAAACGTCCCGGGCGGCGCGCGCTGGCGCTACGTCTGGGGCAGCACGCTGACGTTCTGCTTTGCCGTCCAGGTCATCACGGGTCTCTGCCTGTGGCTCGCGTACAGCCCGGGTGCCCAGACCGCGTGGGAGAGCGTCTATTTCATCCAGCACGAGATGTGGGGCGGCTGGTTCCTCCGCGGCATCCACCATTTCACCGCGCAGGCGATGACGGTGCTGCTCGTGCTGCACCTCATGCAGGTGGTGATCGACGGCGCGTACAAGGCGCCGCGCGAGGTCAACTTCTGGGCCGGCGTCGTGCTCCTGGGGCTCGTGCTCGCGCTCTCGCTCACCGGCTACCTGCTCCCTTGGGACCAGAAGGGCTACTGGGCCACGCGCGTCGCCACCAACATCGCGGCGATCACGCCGATCATCGGGCCGGGGCTGCAACAGGTGCTGATCGGCGGCGCCGACTACGGCCACCAGACGCTCACACGCTTCTTCGCCCTGCACGCGGGCATCATCCCGGGCGCGATCATCGCGTTCATCGTCATCCACGTTTACCTGTTCCGCAAACACGGCCTCACCCCGAAGGAGCCGAAGAAGAAGCCCGACGCGCCGTTCTGGCCCGAGCAGGTGTTCCGTGATGCGGTCGCGTGCCTCGCGGTGTTCGCGACGGTGCTGTTCCTCGTCATCCGCTACCATGGCGCCGTGCTCGATGCGCCGGCGGACCCGTCGGAGCCGTTCTCCGCGGCGCGGCCCGAGTGGTACTTCCTCTTTCTCTTCCAGCTGCTGAAATATTTCCCCGGCGGCACGGAAATCTGGGGCGCGATCGTTCTGCCCACGCTGTTGCTCGTGGTGCTCGTTGCCATGCCGTTCCTCGGCAAGTGGAAGCTTGGGCACCGTTTCAATCTCGGCCTGCTCTGGTCCGTGTTGGCCGGAGCCGTCCTGCTCACGTGGATCGCGAAGAAAGAGGACGCCGGCAACCCGGACTACCTCACCGCCGTGCAGGCGGCCGAGCGCGCCGCCGACCGCGTGGTGGCGCTTGCGCAGGGCCCGTCGGGCATTCCGCCCACCGGCGCCGTCTCGCTGCTCCGCGGTGACGCGCTCACGCAGGGTCCGAAGCTTTTCGCCCGCAACTGCGCCTCCTGCCACCGTTTCGGCGGCGAGGACGGCATCGGCGGCGTGCCCAAGGACGTGCCGTCGGCCTCCGACCTGAAGGGCTTCGCCAGCCGCGAGTGGCTCACGGGTCTCCTCGATCCCAAGCAGATCACCACCGCCCACTATTTCGGCGGCAGCAAGTTGAAGACGGGCAAGATGTCGCGCTTCGTGACGGAGCAGATTTCCCAATTCGCCCCGGACGAAAAGACCGAGCTGAGCAAGGCGCTGGTCGCGCTCTCCGCCGAAGCCGGTCTGACGGCGCAGCATGAGGTGGACCTCCGTGACGCTGCGCTGATCACGGCGGGCCGCGAGGCGCTGAGCGGTGACATTCTTACCTGCACGAGCTGCCACAAATTCCACGACGCGGATGAAAACGGCGGCGCCCCGGACCTGACCGGTTACGGCTCCCGCGACTGGCTCATCGCCTTCATTTCCGATCCTGCGCACGAGCGCTTCTACGGCGACCGCAACGATCGCATGCCGCGGTTTGGCGCCGACCAGCGTCTCACCGCCCAGGAAATCGGCCTCATCGCCGACTGGCTGCGCGGCGACTGGTATCTGCCGCCGTTGGAGAAGTAAGCTCTGCACCAGCTCCGAGGCTTTAAGCGCAAAGACGCGAAGACGCTAAGGTAGGCGAATCGCGTCGGTGCCTCCGCACCTTTGAGCCTTCGCGTCTTTGCGCTTAAATGCCGGTGCCAAGGCCCGCTCTCTGGCTCCGTTCCTGATTTCCTGAGTTCCAGATAATGAATTAGGATCGAAAAATTCGGTGATCCCCGCCGAGACTTTCCCCATGCCCCACCACCTCCGTTCGCTACCCCTCCTCGCCCTGCTGGCTCTCCTGATTTCGCCGCTCTCCGCGGCCACGTGGACCATTTCCACGATCGCCGGCACCGGCGTGCAGGGCTACGGCGGCGATGGCGGACCCGCGACGGCGGCCAAGGTGGACAATCCCTACGGCATCGTGCGCGGTCCCGACGGCGCGCTCTGGTTCTGCGAATATTCCGGCCAGCGCATCCGCCGCATCGCGCCGGACGGCACGATTACGACCGTGGCCGGCACCGGGCAGAAGGGCTACACCGGCGACGGCGGCCCGGCGCTGCAGGCGACGTTCAATCTGCCGCACGAGCTCCGCTTCGGCACGGACGGCAATCTCTACATCACCGACATGTCGAACCATGCGATCCGCCGCATCGATTTGAAAACCGGCCTGATCAGCACGTTCGCCGGCAATCACCAGCGCGGCTATTCCGGCGACGGTGGTCCGGCGAACCAGGCGTCGCTGAACCAGCCGCACAGCCTGCAGTTCGGACCCGACGGCAGCAGTCTCTATATCTGCGACATCGGCAACAACGTCATCCGCCGCGTGGACATGAAGACCGGCGTCATCAGCACCTTCGCCGGCACCGGCAAGGCCGGCCCCACGCCCGACGGCTCGCCGATCGTCGGCACGCCGCTGCGCGCCCCGCGCTCCATGGATTTCGATCGGGCCGGCAACCTCTGGCTGACAACCCGCGAGGGCAACCAGGTGCTGAAGTTCGATCTCAAGGCCGGCGTCATTCATCACATCGCGGGCACGGGCGAATCGGGGTTCACCGGCAATGGCGGTCCGGCGAAGCTCGCGAAGCTGAGCGGGCCGAAGGGCATCGCGCTCGACGCCGAAGGCAACGCCTGGCTGGCCGATACCGAGAGCCACAGCGTGCGCATGATCGACGCGCACACCGGCAACATCGAGTTGATCGCCGGCACGGGCGAAAAGGGCAACGGCCCCGATGGCGACCCGCTCGAGTGCGCGATGAATCGCCTGCACGGCATCTTCGTGGACCGCGACGGTTCCGTTTATATTGGCGACAGCGAGGCGAATCGCGTCCGAGTCCTGAAAAAGGGATAGGATAATCTGGAACTCAGGAAATCAGGAACGGATCCGAAACGATCTCGATCGGTGTCACGCGAAGCCACGAAGGACGCGAAGGGTAGGCCGGGTCTCCGACCCGCCTTGGCATCGTCGGACTTTTCGGGCTTTGATTGAGCCATCTCGTTTCCTGAGCTCCAGATACCTCAGGGATCATTTCGCGTCATTTGCTGTTAATACAAGGTGTCCAAGGTCCACGCTCGCACCCTTCGAAGGAAATCCGCGGTGTCGCTGACCTTCGGGAGTCGGCTGGCGGCGCACTGGAAATTGAAATTGTTCAGCATCCCCGCGTTCGCCGGGATTTTTTTTGCGGGCTATTTCCTGCTGCTGAAGTTTCCGGCTTTTCCCGTCACGGAAATGCCGCTGACTGCGCTGGATCGTCTCGTGCCGCTGCAGCCGGGGGCGCTGCTCGCCTACGTTTCGCTGTGGATTTATGTCCCGCTCGTGCCGGGCCTGATGGTCGAAACGAGGGAAATTTCCGGATTTTTTCGGACGGCGGCCCTGCTTTGCCTGGTGGGATTCGGGATTTTCTTCTTCTGGCCGACCGCGGTGCCCGCCCTGAATCTGGACTGGTCCGGACATCCGGCTTTCGCACATCTCAAGGCCGCCGACGATACCGGCAATGCCTGCCCCTCGCTGCACGTCGCCTTTGCCGTTTTCTGCGCC
>CALFNJ010000482.1 GCA_937902865.1 uncultured Opitutaceae bacterium | reverse complement strand
CTTGAGCTCGACCTCGACGATCTTCTTCGCGTTGTCCCACGCGCCGCCGGCGTTGGCCATGAAGATGGCCTGGAAGAGGCCGAAGAAGGCCATGCCGACGAGGTAGCCAATGAAGAAGAACGGATCGAAGAACGCCAGCGCGAGGGAGAAGCAGAAGATGACGATGAAGATGTTGATCATGCCCTTCTGCGCGTACTGCGTGCAGATCTTCACGACCTCCTTCGAGGCCTCGGTCGCGGCGGTGGCGGCATCGAGCTTCATGTTGTCCTTGATGTACACCACCGCGCGGTAGGCGCCGGTGACGACGGCCTGGGTGGACGCGCCCGTGAACCAGTAGATCACCGCGCCGCCCATGAGCAGGCCCATGATCGCCTCGGGATGGACGAGCGAGAGCTTCTCGATTGTGTCAGGGAACAGCGATTTCAGCATCATGATGATGCCGAAAACCATCGTCGTGGCGCCCACGACGGCCGTGCCGATCAGCACCGGCTTGGCCGTCGCCTTGAACGTGTTGCCGGCGCCGTCGCCCTTCTCGAGCTGGTGCTTGGCGCCCTCGAAGTCGGGCTTGAAGCCGAAGCCCTTCTCGATCTCGGCGCCGATACCCGGCTTGCCCTCGATCTGGGAGAGTTCGTAAACGGACTGGGCGTTGTCGGTCACCGGGCCGAAGGAATCGACCGCGATCGTCACCGGACCCATGCCAAGGAAGCCGAAGGCGACGAGGCCGAACGCGAAGATCGGCGCGGCGAACCGGAACTCCTGCGGCATCATCGCCTGCACCGCGGCGTGCTGCGAGAAGTGGTAGGCGCCAAACATCAGCGCGAGGATGCAGAGGCCGGTCCAGAAGCCGGAGAAGTTGCCCGCGACGAGGCCGGAGAGGATGTTGAGCGAGGCGCCGCCCTGCTTGGAGGAGATGACGACCTCCTTGACGTGGCGGCTCTCGGTCGAAGTGAAGATCTTGGTGAACTCGGGGATCAGCGCGCCGGCGATCGTGCCGAGCGAGATGATGGTCGAGAGCACCCACCAGAGGTTGGGCTGGTCGGAGAGCTGGCCGAGCAGCAGGTAACTGGCGACATACGTGACGACGATCGAGACGATCGAAGTGATCCAGACCAGATTCGTGAGCGGGTGCTCGAGATTGAAATCCTTCGCCTTGCCCCAGATCGAGTGGGCGACGGCGTCGTTGATCCAGTAGCTGACGAGCGAGGTCAGCACCATGAGGATGCGCATGGCGAAGAGCCAGACGATGAGCGTGGCGCAGAGCGCAGGATTGGCGGCGAGCGCGAGGGCGAGGAAAGCGATGAGGGCGACGCCGGTGACGCCATAGGTCTCGAAGCCGTCGGCGGTCGGCCCGACGGAGTCGCCGGCGTTGTCACCGGTGCAGTCGGCGATCACGCCGGGATTGCGGGGGTCGTCCTCGGGCAGGTTGAAGACGATCTTCATCAGGTCGGCGCCGATGTCGGCGATCTTGGTGAAGATGCCGCCGCAGATGCGGAGCGCGGAGGCGCCGAGGGACTCGCCGATGGCGAAGCCGATGAAGCACGGACCGGCGAGCTCGTTCGGCAGGAACGCCAGGATGCAGATCATGAAGAACAGCTCGATCGCGACGAGGAGCAGGCCGACGCTCATGCCGGACTTGAGCGGGATGAGGAGCGTGGCGAGCGGATTGCCCTTGAGGGCGGAGAAGGCGGCGCGGCTGTTGGCGACGGTGTTGATGCGGATGCCGAACCAGGCGACGCCGTAGCTGCCGAGGATGCCGAGGACGGAGGCGAGCAGGATGACGATGACGTGGCCGGCGGAATTGCCGGAGAGGACGCCGAAGTAGTAGATCATGCTCGCGGCGATCAGAATCCAGAGCGCGGCGAGGAACTTGCCCTGCTGGAAGAGGTACGTCTTGCAGGTTTCCCAGATGATCTGGGAGACGTTGCCCATCGAGGAGTGGACGGGGAGGTTGCGGGTCTGGACGAACTGCATCCAGCCGTACACGACGGCCAGCGCGCAGACCGCGAGGCCGATCATCAGCACCGCGTTGCCGCTGAGCGAACCGTGGAAGAAACTGACCTGCGAGAGGTCGGGGATCTTGATGTCGGATTCGCTGGCGTGGAGGGTGGGGGAAACGGACGCAGCCAATACAGCGGCGGCGCCCAACTGCCAATTTTTGGGGAGGGTCATAGGGAAAGGGGGCGGGGGGTCTGAGGTGTTTGTGGGGTAGCGTGCCGGGCGGCGAGCAGTTTTTTCTCGGACACCGTAGGGGAAAATCCGGGATCTTGCGGGGAAGGACAAAGGCGCAGGCAGCGGCAATACGAGAAGGAAAACCCAAGGCCCAAGGTCCAACGTTCAACGTCCAACGCTCAACGTTGAACCTTCAACGGACAGCGCGCTGCGCGAAGGCGCATCGGAGAAAATGGGGCGGCGACCTCCCGGTCGCCGTCAGAACGCGACCGGGAGGTCGCGTCCCCATTCAA